>UQPQ01000015.1 GCA_900542985.1 uncultured Bacteroides sp. | reverse complement strand
CTCATAAATCTACCCTTAATCGTGTATTGGATGATAGTTGCGGATTTTAGGTATACTTCTTCTTTATCGGGGCGCAAAAATATAAAATTTTTAATTAAAAAGTAATAAAGAGTAAAAAAAATCGTCGTTTTTCTTACTATCTGTATGAATAATTATTTATTATTCTGTTTGCTGAAGGAGAAAAAGAGAGGGGGGAAGGGGTGTTTGTACAAGCTTTTTCTGTGGTTCCCGGAAAAATCGTTACCTTTGTAGCGTAAATCAATAAGAAGCGATGAATTATTCAATAAAGGATTTTGAAATCATGGCACCAGTGGGTTCTCGTGAATCTCTGGCTGCTGCTATTCATGCTGGAGCAGACTCTATCTATTTTGGTATCGAAAGTCTGAACATGCGTGCGCGTTCGGCAAGTACGTTTACTATCGATGATTTGCGCGAAATTGCACAGATCTGCGATGAAAATGGAGTGAAGAGTTATCTTACTATTAATACGATTATTTACGACGAAGATATCACTTTGATGCGCAAGATTGTCGATGCGGCAAAAGAAGCAGGTATCAGTGCGGTAATTGCTGCCGATGTAGCAGTAATGGCCTACTGCAATAAAGTAGGGCAGGAGGTGCATCTTTCTACACAGCTCAACATCAGCAATGCGGAAGCCTTGAAGTTTTATGCACAGTTTGCCGATGTCGTGGTATTGGCTCGTGAACTGAATCTGAAGCAGGTACGCAAGATATACGATGCCATTCAGGAACAAGGTATCAAAGGACCGATGGGAGAGCCTGTACGCATTGAAATGTTCTGTCACGGTGCTTTGTGTATGGCTGTATCGGGCAAGTGTTATCTGAGTCTGAATGAACTGAATGCATCTGCCAATCGCGGAGCTTGCATGCAGGTCTGCCGTCGTTCGTATATAGTGAAAGACAAGGAGAGCGATATCGAACTGGAAGTGGACAATCAGTATATCATGTCACCTAAAGACCTGAAGACCATTCATTTTATGGATGAAATGATTGAGGCAGGTGTACGGGTGTTCAAGATAGAAGGACGTGCACGTGGACCAGAGTATGTACGTACTGTAGTGGAGTGTTACAAGGAAGCTATTCAGTCTTACCTGGATGGAACTTTTACCGAAGAGAAGAAGGCAGATTGGGATACTCGCTTGAAGACTGTGTTCAACCGTGGATTCTGGAACGGATATTATTTGGGACAGCGTTTGGGAGAGTGGAGCCGTAATTACGGTTCGGAAGCTACAGAACGTAAAGTTTATGCCGGAAAAGGTATCAAATACTTCTCCAATATCGGCGTGGCAGAGTTCCTGATTGAAGCCAGTGAAATCAAGGTTGGCGACAAGTTGCTGATTACAGGACCTACTACAGGAGCAATGTATGTAACGTTGGAAGAGGCTCGTGTCAATCTGAAACCGGTAGATGTAGTGAAGAAGGGGGTACATGTATCGTTTAAAGTACCGGAACGGGTACGTCCGAGCGATAAACTGTACCGTATTGTACCGGCAGAAGAATTAAAGAAACATTGAAATACAGATAGGGTAGTTGGTATATAAAGCACTTGCGATGAGTGGAGTATACCGATTTCTCTGATTACGTTCTATATTCGACGCCGTCGATTGTAGATTCAGCATCGCCGAATATAAAGCCGGCGTCGCTGATTATACGGTCGACGACGTCGTTTTTATTTTATTGTACGTAAAAAGAAATCATGCTTCCGGTCGTTTTGATGAGGCTTTCCTGTTTCATCCTGCTTGGAAGCTTTTATTAATAGGAATTAATCGGTATCTTCGTACCGGTTAATTCCTATTTGTTTTATGAAAAAACTGTTCACGTTAATCATTAGTTTCTGGGTATGTAGCTTGGCTGCATGGGCACAGGAAAGTATACCACAGGTTATTCCTGCATTACAGAATTGGAAAGGATATTCAGGAAGACTGGTTTTGCCGGGGGAGGGGCGGATTGTCATCGAGCCATCGGCAGAAGCACAACTTGGTGAGGTGGCTGCTACTTTAGCAGACGATTTGAAAGAAATGTTCGGATGGATGTATCGGATAACAACCGGGAAGCCGTCGCGGCAGGATATTTATCTGTATCTGGCAAAGCCCGATAAAGTACTGGGTGAAGAGGGGTATGAATTGGACATCCGTTCGTATGTTTCGTTAGGCGCTTCGGCACCGAAAGGTGTGTTCTGGGGCACCCGTACCTTGCTGCAAATGCTGTACAACCAGCCGGAAGGGTTGCAGAAAGGAAAGGCTGCCGATTTTCCGGCTTATGCACACCGTGGTTTTATGCTCGATACCGGGAGAAAGTTCTTTTCGATGGATTTTCTTAAAAGCTATGTCAAAATACTTTCATTCTATAAAATGAATGAGTTTCAGATTCATTTGAATGACAATGGATTTGTGGAGTTTTTCAATAATGACTGGAACCAGACTTATGCCGCTTTTCGCCTGGAAAGCGACTGTTTTCCAGGGCTGACAGCAAAAGATGGTTCGTATACTAAGACGGAATTCAAGGAGTTTCAGAAACTGGCAAACCGTTATGGCATTGAAATAATACCGGAAATCGATGTACCGGCCCATTCGTTGGCGTTTACTCATTATAACCCGAGACTGGCAGCCGAGAAGAAGGAGTACGGCATGGACCATCTGGATTTGTATAAGCCGGAGGCATATGCTTTTCTCGATACCTTGTTTGCCGAATATATTGGGGGTGATGATCCTGTTTTTACCGGTCCGTATGTACATATCGGTACCGATGAATACAACATCAAAGAAGTGGAGCAATTCCGTTACTTTACAGATTATTATCTGAAATACATTAGAAGTTTTGGCAAGATTCCCCGTTTGTGGGGAAGTCTGAAACAGATGAAGGGAACTACACCGGTAGATATAAAAGGCTGTTATGTAAATGCGTGGAATTATGGGTGGCTGGATCTTGAGACGGCATTGAAAGAGGGATATAAAGTGATTAATACCTGTGATGCCTATCTTTATATTGTACCCGGTGTCAACTATTATCATGATTATCTGGATACACGATGGTTGTACAATGAATGGACTCCGGAGCAAATGAATAATGGGTTTGAAGTAGAAAAAGGAAATCCGGATTTGCTGGGGGCTATGTTTGCGGTATGGAACGACAGAGTAGGAAACGGAATCAGCCAGCAAGATGTACACGCCCGTTGTTTCCCTGCTTTACAGGTACTTTCGGAGAAAATGTGGAGAGGAGATAACCGGAACCGGATGCCTTATGAGGCTTTTGAAAAGCTGTGTCATAACATGCCAGAGGCACCGGGAGTGAATTTGCTGGCGAAGGTAAAGGAAAAAACAGCTTTAACTCCTTCCGAAGAGCTACTTGTTTTCTCGGGGGCAGATACTGTGAATACCGTATTGGATGAAATCGGTTATCCCTATGCTGTGGAGTTTGAAATCTGTCCGGATGCAGAGCCGGTGACAGATGCGGTGTTGTTCAAAGGACCTCATTCTTTAGTGCTTACCAACTGGAATGGAACGGGAAAATTTGCATTTCGTAGAGAGGGGTATGAGTTTGTGTTTCACAATTATCGCTTGCCTGCGGCACAATGGACCAAAATAAGAATAGAGGGAGACGGTAAAGGGACTTCTCTGTTTGTAAACGGGAAATTGGAGGAGCGTTTGGAAGGCCGCGTCGGTGAAGTGTATAATGCGAAATGGAAGCGTAAGGACCGGATCTGGTACATGGAAACGCTGGTGTTTCCGCTCCGACAGATAGGAGATAGTATGATGGGCTTTAAAGGAAAAATGAAAAATGTGGTGTGCATACCACAGGAAAAAGAAGTTCAGTAAGAATTTAAAACTTATAATTTTACATATATGCGAAAATTAGTATTTGCAACAAACAATGCTCATAAGCTGGAAGAAATCCGTGCTATTTTGGGTGATAAAGTAGAAGTGTTGAGTCTGAAGGATATTCAGTGTGATGTTGATATTCCTGAAACAGCTGATACACTGGAAGGAAATGCGGTTCTGAAAGCAGAATATATCTACCGTCATTACGGATTGGACTGCTTTGCCGATGATACTGGTCTGGAGGTAGAAGCACTGAATGGAGCTCCGGGAGTGTATTCTGCCCGTTATGCCGGAGGTGAAGGACACGACTCGGAAGCGAATATGCGTAAACTGCTTGCAGAAATGGAAGGGAAAACTAACCGTAAGGCGCAATTCCGTACGGCTATTTGCCTGATTGAGGGTGGAGCAGAGCATTTGTTCGAAGGTGTGGTAAAAGGCGAAATTATCGAAGAAAAACGCGGTGCTTCCGGTTTTGGTTATGATCCGGTATTTATGCCGGAAGGATATACCGAAACTTTTGCCGAAATGGGAAGTGAAGAAAAGAACCGTATCAGCCATCGTGCACGTGCCGTACAGGCTCTGTGTGCTTATTTGAACCGTTAAGAGAGTAAAAGCATCCCGTATACGTATGTACACGTGTATGGGATGCTTTTGTATAAAATAAGGCGATTATACGCTTTGCTTTCCTACCTCCTTGAGGTATTGCTCTACTTTCTCGAAGAAGAGGGATACATGGGCTCCGTCTACAAAGGCATGGCTCACTGTCATGGCGAGCGGCATTACCAGCCTTCCTTCACGGCGTACTGCTTTTCCGGCATTCATCAACGGATAGTCCAGTGAGTGTCCGGGCGCATATTGGGTATATGTAATGGAGGTAAAATACAGTTTGGGAGTAGCACTGAGCAGAATGACATCAAAATCGCCCTGTTCGGTTATCTGTTTGTCTGTGCCGTAAGGGTCTCCGTCTGTAGGGATGTTTTCAATTATATGCCGTGCATTGCGGTAGAAAGTTTCAAAATCTTCGATGTAGGGAATACGTACGGTGTAGAAAGTCTTACCCGGTACGGCTATGGGAGTTGTGATATCTACAGTATCGTGATAGACCACTTGTCCGTGTTTATCCCATCGGTAGCGAAACTCTTTGATTTCATTTGCAGCACGTACTACGGCATACAGATAATGGAGAAAAAAAGAGCGTTTGGTGCTTTTGGCTGCATCATAAGCTTCGGTGCAGTCTACTTCGCTTGTTATTGCAATCCATGAATTGGCAAAATCGCGGAAGAAAAGGTAATTTTCTTTCCGTTCCCAGGTGTTGATGTCGACCAGATGTTTCATATTTGACGGAATTTTGCAGCTACCTTCTGATAGGTAGGAAGTTCAATATCAAATTTTTCACCCAACTCAATCATATCGAAAAGTATACCTTGTATTTCCGACTGATGACCATTGGCCAAGTCTTTTTGCATGGAGGCAGTTGTTTCCGGTTCCAGCTTGTCGATAATCCGCAAGTTATAGGTTGCCATATCTTCGGGGAAGGTAATACCCAGACATTTGCCTATTTTTTCGCTTTCGGCAGAAAGTCCCTTGAAGGTATTGCGTGGTTCCCCTTCGTGCTGTACAGCTCCCATGGGTACATCGTAATATGCACCGGTACACGCCATGGCAGAGATAAAAGACCATTTGATGAATGTATCGCGGTTGATATCGTCGGATACGTCAACTTTGATACCACACTGGCGCAGGTCTTCGGCTACATGCTCTATCCGTTCTTGGGCAATACCCTGTTCGGGGCGTGCTCCGCAAACCAGACGGAATACTCTGCCTGACTGGGTTATCTCTCCTTTACCCGACACATAGCCAACAATGTAGATGCAGCCATCCAGTACATCAACTCCCGGAACCAGGCGCCCGATACGCGGACCAGTGCCGTATACATTCAGAATAGGAATTACTAATGTAGTAGGAGTAGAAGCACGTTTTATTACCTCTTTTACAGAGTCGATGGAGTATCCTTTTACGCAGACAAAGATTACATCTGCTTTTTCTGTCACTTCGTCGGCTGTACTGGCGCAGACCGGGATAAAATGTTCTCCCTTCAAATCAGACTTCAGATGAAGTCCCCGTGTCTGTATCGCTTCCAAATGTTCTCCGCGGGCAATGCATGTTACTTTTCTTCCGGCCAGTGCAAGGAAGCCTGCTATGCTTCCTCCTACACCTCCTGTACCTATAATCAGATAATTCATGGTTATTTCTTCTTTTTACAGCATACTTTCTTTTTACATGCTTTCTTGCAGCAGGTATTCTTATCACAAGTCTTTTTACAAGAGTGCTTCGGGCAGCATGTATATTGTTTCTGTTTATAAATGACTTTACCTCTCTGGCTGATGGTCCAGATTCCTTCGATGAGGCGTACGTTTTTAGTATCGTCGTCTTCTATGTTCCATGCATAGTCACCTTTAGGTAAATTGCGTCTGTAGAGAATTTCTCCTTGGGAGCAATCGGGTAGAAAAATTTCTGCTAATGTAGAATCCGGACTGAATACAATAAAAGCTTGTTGGCGGGTACTGTCGGTCGATTCTACACGGATTCCTTTTTCAAATAAGCGGATACAATCTTTTTGTGCTTCACTCCAAGTATATCCGGCAGATGGAATACAACCGTGAGCATCTCTGTCGCTACCTAGTTGTTGTGCGTAGGCTGTAGTACCCAATAGCATGAAAAGAATAAAAGAAAGTATTTTCATATTATATTAAATTACAGGGATATAGTTTACAGAGGGCATTGCTGTCTGTAAAGATAACGATGCCCTCTGCTGATTATTGGTCGTATAAATAACTCTTTTAGAAAGACGATGCTTTAAGAAAAAACTGTCATTCGTTTTTCTGAAAAGTGATGCGTTATACATTGAAACGGAAATGCATGATATCTCCGTCTTCTACTACGTATTCTTTACCTTCCACATTCAGTTTTCCGGCTTCGCGTACAGCTGCTTCAGAGCCATATTTGATAAAGTCGTCGAACTTGATTACTTCGGCACGGATAAAACCTTTCTCAAAATCTGTATGGATAACACCTGCACATTGAGGGGCTTTCCATCCTTTGTGGAATGTCCAGGCGCGAACTTCCATCTTACCGGCTGTAAAATAGGTTTCCAGATTAAGAAGTTTGTAAGCGGCACGAATCAGTCGGCTTACACCAGATTCCTCCAAACCTACTTCCTGTAAGAACATCTGGCGGTCTTCATAGGTTTCAAGCTCCGCAATGTCTGCTTCTGTTTTTGCTGCTACAATCAGGATTTCAGCTCCTTCTTCTTTCACAGCTTCGCGTACCTGTTCTACATATTTGTTTCCGTTTACAGCACTGCCTTCATCTACGTTACATACGTACATTACAGGTTTTGAGGTAAGCAGGAATAACTCATGAGCAATTTTCTGTTCGTCCTTAGTCTCAAACTGTACGGTACGTGCCGATTTTCCTTGCAGCAATGCATCGCGGAAACGAACCAATACTTCGTAAGTTTGCTTGGCTACTTTGTCGCCTCCAGTCTGTGCTTGTTTCTGTACTTTCTGGATGCGGCTTTCGATGGTTTCAAGGTCTTTGAGCTGAAGTTCTGTATCGATGATTTCTTTGTCGCGCACAGGGTCTACACTACCGTCTACATGTGTAACGTTTTCATCATCGAAGCAACGCAGTACGTGTAGAATAGCGTCTGTTTCACGAATGTTGGCAAGGAATTTGTTTCCCAATCCTTCGCCTTTGCTTGCTCCTTTTACCAATCCGGCAATATCGACAATTTCTACAGTTGTCGGTACGATACGGTCGGGGATAACCAGCTCTGCCAGTTTGTTCAGACGTTCATCGGGTACGGTGATTACACCCACATTGGGTTCGATGGTACAAAAAGGGAAGTTGGCTGCCTGAGCCTTTGCATTCGATAAGCAATTGAAAAGTGTCGATTTACCTACGTTTGGCAATCCGACAATACCGCATTGTAAAGCCATAATATTTAATCTAAATTATAATTCAATGTATTACGGCTGCAAAGTTAGTCATTTCTTTGTTACATTTGTGTCTGTCGGAAAAGAAAAGTCATTCTCTAAGTAAGAGAGGATGGGTGTGGCTTATGCAATTTGTTCGATACGGCTTTTCTGACAAAGGGGATATGTGGCATTGAAAGCTTCTATCTTCTGCTTCATTTCGAAGAAGGAATGGCCGTAGAAGTAGAGTGCTGTGTATGCTCTTCCTTTCCAATAGCTATATAGTTTCCCGATTCCTTCAATAGCCTTTTCCATTTGTTCCAGTGCATAGTTTACATCACAAGTCTCGTAAATGGAATAGGGGAGTTCTGTATTGTTGAAATAATAAGCAAGTCCTTCCAATGTACCGACTTCAATATTGAACTCGGGGTCTGCACTCCAAAGGGTGGAACCTTTGGGAATTCCTGTTTTACTTAGTATCTCAAGAAGCTGAATAATATTATTGGGTTTGGTATCGTCTAAATGAATTTCTATTTCGCAGTATGTTGTTTCACCTTCAGGGTCTTGGGCAACACCTCCTCCGCTTGTTTCTCCTATTCCCTTTTTGGTAAGTAGGGTGTGGATTACATCTTCAAACTGAAATTGATGTATGGGCTGTAAACGGGCATTTAGTCTTAAAGTCAGATCCATGGGCTATTTTTTAGGAGAGTGATAATTAGATAAAGGTGAAATGTATGGTAATGATACCATTGGACTTTCTCTCTTTTCCCCGAAGTTACAAAATATTCTTGATTTGTTGTAATTTCAGCCCATTTTTATGTTGCTTTTTCTTGATTTTAGCTGTTTCCTCTCTTTTTTGGTGATATTATGTCATTATTTAAAACACTATCAGTACCTTTTTCATTCAGAAGTTTCCAAAATAAAAGGTACTGATAGTTGTCTTAGCTGTTTATAGATTCAGTGTTAATTTCCCTTTTGTATAAGTGATAATATAACTTTTTCCACTTTCTGTATTGAAACTTAGTTTTTCTCCTTTGTAGTGTAAGTGGCAGACACCTCCTGAGCCGGAATGAACGACTGCTTGAGTAAGATTATTGTCTTTCCACTTCATATCAATAGAAAAATTACCTCGTGCACGTACTCCGGTAAAACTACCTTCGTGCCATACTGCCGGTAAGGCTGGAAGAAGTTGTATAAATCCCATGTGGCTTTGGAGTAGCATTTCGGTAATACCAGCTGTACCTCCGAAGTTGCCGTCTATTTGGAAAGGTGGATGAGAATCCCATAAATTGTCGTTAGTGCCGTTCTTTAACAGATTTCCAAAAAGTGTGTAAGCTCTGTTTCCGTCTTGTAATCGTGCCCATTGGTTAAGTTTCCATCCCATACTCCATCCTGTGGCTCCATCACCTCGATGTTCCAGTACTACACGGGCTGCACGGGCTAATTGAGGGGTTGTAATAGGAGATAGAGTATGTCCTGGATGCAGCCCAAAAAGATGGTTTACATGACGATGATCATCATTGGGGTCGTCTATATCGGTAGACCATTCCATTAATTGCCCATATCGGCCGATGCGGTAGGGAGCTAAATGGCTGAGTACTTCTTCCCATTGTTTTCGTTCGGTTTCATCTGTTTCGAGTATTTTACTTGCCTCAATTGCGTCTAATAAGATCTCCCGTATGACAGCATGCGAGAAAGTTGCTCCTTCATCAATCGGCCCATGCTCCGGTGAGGTTGATGGGGCTGCTGTATAGGTTCCATCGGGTTTCTTCCACAGATAATCGACCGCGAACTGAGCACTGCTTTTGATAAGCTCGTAACCAGTCTGCTTGAGGAAATCTAAATCGCGGGTATAGTCGTAATAGTTCCATACGTGAGTTGCAAGCCAGGGACCTGCTACTGGTGAGAAATTCCATGTCATGTCTTTATCGCGTAATGGGCTGGTAAATCCGAAAATATTAGACGAAATAGAAGCTGTCCATCCTCGTGCATTGAAATAAGAACGGGCTGTCACCTCTCCTGGTTTTACCAAGGTACGTATAAAATCGATTAGAGGCTTCTCGCATTCAGCTAAATTAGTTGAACAGGCAGGCCAGTAATTCATCTGGATATTGATGTTGTTATGATAATCTACGCGCCAAGGACCATCGATATTATTGTGCCATATGCCCTGCAGATTGGCTGGAAGATTTCCAGGGCGTGAGCTGGCAATGAGCAGATAACGTCCAAACTGGTAATAAAGAGTTTCTAAATCGTAGTCGGGAGCACCGGTACGATATCGTTCAAGACGTTTGGGGATAGATAAATCCAGAACTTCCTGAGAAGTATATTGAGGATTGATGGATAGGGTATTTCGTTTGAATAGACTGCTGTAATCGGCATAATGTTTTTGGAATAATTGGCTATAGCTTTGTCGGGCTGCCTGTTCCATCCATTGTTGAGTTGTTTGGATTGGATTTACTCCCACATAAGTCTTAGGGTTTTTATAGTCAGGAGAGAAGTTCATAAAATAATCTGTATCAGCTGTAATGAGGAATGTGACTTCATCAGCTGCTGTGATAATCAGTTTATCTTTCGTATTTTCAACCTTTCCTCCTTGAGTAAGAACCTTTATGCGCACGGCATATTGCATTTGGTTATCGTTGAGCCGGGCTATGTAGCTGATTCCGTTTTTTCCATCTTTTTTAAAGCTCCCACTGGATAAAGGGTTAGGAGAGTAGGTAAAAGTGAGATTTTGCTTCCTTTTTTCACTGGCAGAAAAACGGATTACCATCACATTGTCGGGGTAGGAGATAAAGTAGTTTCGTTGATAATGTATATCTTGATGTGTAAATTCAACTGTAGCTAAGGCAGAGTCGAGGGATAGTGAACGATTGTAATGCTGGATATTGTTTTCTGGAATATCTGTTTTAATTTGAAATTCTCCGGCAGAGGTAAAACTTCCAAAACGGAATGGAGTTTCTCCATCAGCATTATAAGCTGCTTTGCCATTAAAATGATCTTGAGTTAATTGTGTTGCTTTGTCTATGTCTTTTTGAATAAATGCTTCTCGTATTTCTTTCAGAATGGAAGCCGATTGTTTATTTACATCCCAATAATGTGTACTGTTTTTGCATGTGTTGGGACCTCCTCTCCATAATGATTTCTCGTTGAAAGTAATACGTTCTGTTTGAATCAACCCCATAATGTTAGCTCCTATATTTCCATTTCCAATAGGAAGTGAATAGTTTTCCCAATTAGGATCTAAATTAGCAGGTCCGTCTCCGCAAGTAGAAAGAGAAGAAGCTCCATTCCATACAGGGTTTGCTACAGAGGGGTTGGGGGTATCAAACCAGATTCGCATAGAGGCTTGTGAATGCTCGGCTGCATATCCTGATAAAGGAAAATAAAGACTTGTAATAAGCAATAGTAGTTTTTTCATAGTGATAAATCTCAAAAATAAGTTTTTGCAAAGATAGCTCTTTCCCTATAGAATTTGATGAAGTAAACCTTTTTAATAATATCTAATCAGGTTATAAATTATAACTATTTGTGAGGAAAATATTGGAAAACCATATCTCTTTAAAAGAAAAAAGAGGCACTTCATCACGAGGTGCCTCTGAGTTGATAAGAGAGTTTATGAATTATTATTTATATTATCTTTTTATTTGTCCATTGTAACTGTCATATCAGGAACAAGAACAAATTCCTGTTTTTTCTTATTCCATTTATAATATTCTGTTGTTACACTTTTCTTGTCGTATATGTACTTGATGCACAAGTTGTTTTCCCAAGTCTGGCTGTCGTTGTTCCATTTCTGTGAAAGGTTTTCGATCACCTGCTGGTTATCATCATACTTATAGTTGTATTTCATGTAGTTTGTCAGAATATTTCCATTCATTTTATAAACGGTTTCTGACACTTTCACTCCGTCAACTTCTTCTGAGTTATAGATTAAATTATTTTCCGGTATGCCAGCAAAAACTGTAAGGTTAGCAACAAATGCAAGTACTACAACTAATAGGCTTCTGAGGAAATTAATCTTTTTCATATCTTTAATTTTTTAAGGTTTTACTATCTTTTTGTTTTTGATTACGCTGCAAATATAGTGAAACCTTTGATATCTACTATCATTTTTGCCATATTTTTCTCAAAAATTAGCAAAATGATAGAAATTAAAGGTACGTTAACATTTGGAATAGACTAATGTGCTTCAAGCCAATTTTGTCCCCAACCACAGTCTGCACGCAAAGGTACTTTCATTTTGTAAGCTCTTTCCATTTCTTCTATCACAATCTGCTGTACTTTTTGCTTTTCTTCGGGCAGTACGCTGAAGTTCAATTCGTCGTGTACCTGGAGAATCATTTTCGACTTAATTCCTTCTGTACGGAAGCGTTGGTAGATTTGGATCATAGCTACTTTGATTATATCGGCCGCACTTCCCTGTATAGGAGCATTGATGGCATTGCGTTCGGCATATCCTCTTACTACTGCATTGTGGGAGTTGATATCCGGCAAATAACGTTTCCGTTTGAATATGGTTTCAATGTATCCTTGTTCTTTAGCGATACGTATACTCTGATCCATATATTCTTTGACATGCGGATAATTGGCAAAATAACCGTCGATAAGTTCTTTGGCTTCTTTTCTGTCTACATTTAATCGTTCTGCCAATCCAAATACAGATATACCATATATAATACCAAAATTAGCAGTTTTGGCTTTGCTTCGTTGTTCGCGGGTGACTTCGCTAATTTCCTCCTTATATATTTTAGCGGCTGTAGCTGCATGGATATCCAGTTCTTTCTGGAAAGCTTCTATCATATGAGGGTCACCACTTAAATGTGCCATAATACGCAATTCAATCTGAGAATAATCGGCAGAGAAGAACTCACATCCTTCATCGGGGATAAATGCTTTTCTTATCTCTTTTCCTTCTTCATTGCGAATGGGAATATTCTGCAGATTGGGGTTGCTGGAACTTAAACGTCCGGTAGCAGTTACAGTCTGGTTGAAAGAGGTATGTATATGTCCTGTCTGTGGGTTGATGAGCAGAGGGAGAGCATCAATATAGGTACCCAAGAGCTTTTTAAGTCCACGATGCTCCAGAATTTTTCCTACTATTTCATGCTTACCTCGCAGGCTTTCCAGTACTTCCTCGGAAGTAACATATTGTCCCGTCTTTGTCTTTTTAGCTTTTTCTGTAATCTTTAGCCGGTCGAAAAGAACCTCACCAACCTGTTTGGGAGATGCAATGTTGAACTCTATGCCCGCAAGCTGGTGCACTTCTTCTTCAATCTGATGCATTCGGGCAGTAAAATGAGTAGAAGTTTCTTTCAGAGCATTGGTATCAATGCGGACTCCATTTCGTTCCATGTAGGCAAGTACAGGAACAAGAGGCATTTCGATATTCCAGAACAATTCTTCCACCCCGTTAGTCTTCAACTCTTTTTCCAAGATTGATTTGAGCTTTAAGGTTACATCAGCATCTTCACATGCATATTTGTAAACAGAGGCAGGGGAGAGGTCACGCATATTTTTCTGATTCTTCCCCTTGGGACCGATCAGCTCTTCGATTTTGATGGTATTGTATTTCAGGTAGACCTCTGCCAGGTAATCCATTCCATGATGCAGTTCGGGTTGCAGTACGTAGTGAGCAATCATGGTATCGAACAAGGGACCTTGTACTTCGATACCATAGTTTCCTAAGACAAGCATATCGTATTTGATATTTTGTCCGATCTTTAAAGTTTGCTTGTTTTCGAGCAGAGGCTTGAACTGATCTACTATTTTTTGTGCTTCTTCACGATTTGCCGGTACTGGGACATAAAAGGCCTGATTTTCGGCATAACTGAAGCTCATTCCTACCAATTCTGCGGTGATTGGCTCTGTTCCGGTTGTTTCCGTATCAAAACTAAAAAAATCCTTTGTAAGGATATTTTGTAAAAAATCAGCTCTTTTTTCTTCTGTATCAATGAGTTGGTAGTCGTATTTTAACGTTTCAAGGCTCTGTAAAATCGAATTTTTTGAATCGTCTGTACTTTCGGACGCAAAAAAGCCGAAAAGATCGCCCTGTGAAGAGGAAGTAGGAGAGGTTGAAACAGCTGTTTTTTTCTCACTTTTCAAAATACGGTCGATTAGTGTACGAAATTCGAGTTCCTCAAAAATTTTACGAAGTTCCTCTTCATTGATAGATTTTCTTTTTAAACTCTCCATGTCGAGTGTAACAGGTACATCTGTTTTAATTGTAGCCAGGAATTTGGAGAATTCAATTTGTTGCCGGTTGTTTTCTATTTTCGTTTTGATAGCACCTTTCAGTTCATGTGTATGTTCGAGCAGATTCTCGATGCTTCCAAATTGTGCGATGAGTTTTTGTGCAGTTTTTTCTCCTACTCCCGGACATCCGGGAATGTTGTCTGCACTGTCTCCCATCAAGCCCAGCATGTCGATGACTTGTGAAGGAGACTGTATATCGAATTTTGCTTTTACTTCTTCCACTCCCATAACCTCAAACTCTTTGTCCCCATATTTAGGGCGATACATAAATACATTATCGGAGACAAGTTGTCCATAGTCTTTATCAGGAGTCATCATATAAGTTTTGATGCCTTGCTTTCCAGCTTCGGTAGCCAATGTTCCGATTACGTCGTCGGCTTCGAATCCGGGAACTTCAAGGATAGGAATGCGATAAGCTCGGATAATATCTTTAATGATAGGGACGGAGAGACGGATTGCTTCCGGTGTTTCTTCACGTTGTGCCTTGTACTGTTCAAATGCTTCATGACGGAAAGTAGGGCCTGCCGGGTCGAAAGCAATTCCGATATGAGTAGGCTGCTCTTTCTTCAATACATCTTCTAATGTATTTACAAATCCCATGATGGCGGAGGTATTGAAGCCTTTGGAATTAATACGCGGATTCTTAATAAGGGCATAATATGCACGGTATATAAGCGCATAGGCATCTAATAGAAATAGTTTCTCCATTCGTGTAAAAATATTAAGATTTTCTATGTAAAAGTACAAAAAAATACCGTATTCCCTGTTTTATTATTACTTTTGTACGCAAATAAGCCTCTATGAATAAAATAGAATTGATCCGAAAACCTGTTGAAAAAGAGTTAGGTGAATTTAAGTTGCTTTTTGATGATTCGTTGAAAAGTTCAACTCCACTGCTCAATGAAGTGCTGTCGTATATCAAAAAACGCAACGGAAAGATGATGCGTCCTATTTTGGTATTATTGATGGCAAAGTTGTTTGCTGCTCCTAATGCCTCTACTTTACATGCTGCTCTTTCGTTGGAGTTGCTTCATACTGCCAGTCTGGTACATGATGATGTGGTAGATGAGAGTAATCAAAGACGCGGACAGTCTTCTGTCAATGCTATGTATGATAATAAAGTATCGGTATTGGTGGGTGATTATTTATTGGCTACAAGTTTGAAGCATGCTGCTGTCACAGGACAGATTGAACTGGTTGATTTGGTATCACGTTTAGGGCAGGAATTATCGGAAGGAGAAATTATTCAATTGGCGAATATCAATAACTTGGATTTTTCAGAAGAGATTTATTTTGATGTAATTCGTAAGAAGACAGCTGCCTTGTTTACTGCCAGTGCAGAAAGTGGAGCTGTTTCTGTCAAAGCATCTGAAGGGAATATCAAATTAGCAGCTCTTTTTGGAGAAATGATTGGTATTGCTTTCCAGATAAAAGACGATATATTCGATTATTTTGAGAATGAAGAGTTGGGTAAACCCACGGGAAATGATATGTTGGAGGGAAAATTGACCCTGCCTGCATTGTATGTATTGAATAATAAAGCCGGTGAGAAGTATCGTCAACTGGCTTTGAAAATTCGGGCGTTTGAGGCTTCTCGGGATGAAATAGAAGATTTCGTTCGTTTTGTGAAACAAGAGGGAGGAATAGAGTATGCACAGAATGTGATGTACGACTATAGAAGCCGGGCTCTGGCCTTGCTTCCCGAAACTGCCGATGAATCGGTAAGAGAGGCGCTGACAATGTATATTGATTATGTAATTGAAAGAAATAAGTAATAGTATTAAAATGTAAAGCGGGGCTGTTGCAAACCTTATTTTGCGGCAGCCTCGTTTTTGTATCCAGATGCTTTGGTTCCCGTGTCGGGAAGGCCGGTTATACCGTAAACCGCTCTCCGAATCAACAGTCTTTTACATATACAGTATGAGTCGTTTCTTTATCTGGAGCAGGTAAAACGAGATCAGAAGTTGATATATACTGTAGCAGGAAGGAAAAAGAGGGGAGGAGTGTCGGGCACTTTAATTGCCGACGTTGTTTGTACATTTGACGGTGTTGGCTGTACATTCAACGTCGTCGATTCTACAGCCGACGTCGTCGATTTCATTCAATGAATAGAATCTATGGTAATGAATCGATTTTCTGCCGATGAATTGGAGCAGAAGTATCTTATTTTTGAAATAAAAAAACAGAGATTGTCTCAAAATCGAATTGAGTCAATCTCTGTTTGTTGTATAGGTGATTCTTCTGTCTTAGAAGAATTTGGTTTCTTGTCCTACAATGTCAGAAAGAAGCAGATTGGCCATTCTGCTGGTTCCTAAGCGGAACAGTTCATTAGTCAGCCATTCTTTACCCAACACTTCTTTTACGATGGTGTAGTAAACCAGAGCATCGTGTACGGTATTGATACCTCCTGCCGGTTTGAATCCTACTTTTCGTCCGGTTTCAAGGAAATATTCCTTGATAGCCTGACACATTACGTATGCAGCTTCTGGAGTGGCTGCTGGCTTTTCCTTACCTGTAGAAGTCTTGATGAAATCAGCTCCAGAGTACATCGATAGGATAGAGGCTTTTTTGATATTGGATGCGCTTGCCAAAGCTCCTGTTTCAAGAATTACCTTCAGATGTTTGTCGCCGCATACATCTTTCAATTCTTCGATTTCATCGCACATACCTTCGTAGTCACCGCTCAAGAACTTGCCCACAGAGATAACGATGTCGATTTCGTCTGCGCCGGCATGGAGTGCCATTGCAGTTTCTGCAACTTTTATTTCTGTGAATGTCTGTGAGGAAGGGAAACCACCCGATACGCAAGCAATATTCACGTTGTCGGCTTCCAGTGTATCGTTTACAATTTCTGCCATGTTAGGGTATACACAGATGGCAGCTACGTTGTCCAAGTCGGGATATTTGTCTACAAATTCATTGACACGTTCTGTAAACTTCATTACGCTCTGTTCGCTGTCTGTGCATTTCAGTGTAGTCAGGTCGATGCAGTGGAATAAGAATTTCTTTACTTCCACAGTATCATTTTCCTTCAGGTGTTTCTCGATGAGTTGTGCTGTTTTTGCTGCAATTTCATCGTCATTTAAAGCTGTATTATACTTGCTGAGTGCTGAATGATATTTGTCAGGCTGATGCAAGTTCTCGTGATCTTCATCACAGCATGTGCAGTCATCTTCATCGCATTCTTCTGCATAATGATGATCGTGCCCACACTGACAACTTTCTTCATGGTGGTGAGTGTGATGATGTCCGCACTCACAGTTTTCTTCGTGATTATACTTCATATCCTTTATAGTTTAGGGTTGTTTTTATGTCTTTCTTTGTCTCTGTTCGTCTTTTTTTCGAGATTCTTTTGGAATGCTTCGGTCAGATTAACTCCCGTTTGATTAGCCAAACAAAGGAGTACCCAAAGCACATCGGCCATTTCATCGCCAAGGTCGTGTTTCTCTCCCTTTTTAAACGATTGGTCTCCGTAGGTTCTTGCCATAATCCGGGCTAATTCACCCACCTCTTCGGTCAATACGGCCATATTGGTGAGCTCGCTAAAATAGCGTACACCGTATGTCTTTATCCAGTTATCGACTGTTTTCTGTGCTTCTTCCAGTGTCATATCATTCCTTGTTTTTAGTATCCATACAAATGGTTACGGGGCCATTGTTTAATAGCTCAACTTTCATGTCGGCTCCAAACTCTCCGGTACCGACAGGCTTTCCTAAACCTTTGCTGAGTTCTTCGCAGAAGTATTCATACAAAGGAATGGCTGTTTCATGTCGTGCTGCCCGGATATATGAAGGGCGATTTCCTTTTTTTGTTGATGCCATTAATGTAAACTGACTGATGACTAATATTTCTCCCTGTATGTCTAATATGGAGCGATTCATTACTCCGTTTTCATCGTCAAAAACTCGTAAGCCAAGGACCTTTTTACAAAGCCAGTTGGCATCTTCCTGAGTGTCGGCTTCTTCTATTCCGACCAAAATCATGAATCCTTCTTGTATTGCGGATTTACATCTTCCGTCGATTGTTACGGAAGCATGACTGACACGTTGAATAACTACTCTCATGTGATAATCTCATTTCTACAAAGATAACAATTAATTTTTACTCTTTGTTTATAAACTTTCTTTAATACTTTGTGCTGCGGCCATTCCCACCACTTCGGCAATCTCTTCCACTGTAGCCTGCTTGATGCGGTTCACGCTCTTAAACTTCTTGAGAAGGGCTGTTTTTCTTTTCTCTCCGATTCCTTTTATCTGATCCAATGCAGAGGCAACCTGGCTTTTGCTTCGCTTGTCTCGGTGGAAGGTAATGGCAAACCGGTGGACTTCATCTTGGATATTTTCCAGCAGATGGAAGAGGGGAGTTCCTTGTTTTATCCCTACAATCATCGGAGGAAATCCGTACAGCACTTCGGAGGTACGGTGACGGTTGTTTTTAGCAAGTCCGGCGATGGGAATGGTTAGCTTGAGTTCGTCTTCTATAACCTGACGTACTACTTCCATTTGCCCCTTTCCACCGTCGGTCAGGATTAAGTCCGGAAGTTCACCTTGTTCTTCTATAATGCGGGTATATCTTCTTCGTACAACTTCCTGCATGGAGGCATAGTCGTCTGGGCCGACTACAGTTTTAATGATATACTTCCGGTAGTCTTTTTTACTGGGTTTTCCTTTTTTGAAAACGACACAGGCGGCTACGGCATCCGAACCCTGTATGTTGGAGTTGTCGAAGCATTCAATATGCATAGGAAGACGGTCCATATGCAATTGTTCCTGTATTTCTTTTAATATACGCGTGGTCCGTTGTTCGGGGTTTAGCTTCTCTGCTTGTTTCAGTCGGTCTACCTTATACTGCTTTACATTTAGGATAGATAGCTCCAGCAAATGCTTTTTATCCCCTCGTTGAGGTATTGTAAAAACAACTCCATTCATCTCCATATCCAATTCGAACGGAATGATGATTTCCTTGGAAAGGCTTTTGTAACGCTCGCGCATCTCGATGATGCCAAGCTCCAGCAGTTCCTCTTTTGTCTCATTCAACCGCTTCTTATATTCAAAGGTGAATGCCTGGTTGATGCAGCCGTTTGTGATATGCAGATAATTGATATATGCTGCATTTTCGTCTGTCTCAATCGAGAATACATCGATGTTATGCAGAATAGAACTGACGACTTCGCTCTTGGAACGATAGTTCTCTATCAGCTCAAATTTCTCTTTCAACTTTTGTGCTTCTTCGAAACGGAGTTCTGCAGCCAAATCCTGCATTTCTTTTAGAAGAGCCGTGCAAATAGTTTGTGTATTTCCACGGAGTATCTCCTTTACCTCTGCAATATTTTGCATGTATTCTTCGTGCGACTGAAGTCCTATACAAGGGCCTTTGCAATTCTTGATATGGTATTCCAGACAGACATTGAATTTACCTTCCCGTATGTTCTCCGGGGTGAGAGCCAAGCGGCAGGTGCGAAGAGGGTATAGCTTTTTAATCAGATCTAATACAGCATGCATGGATGGAACATGGCTGTATGGACCGTAGTAGGTCGATCCATTCCGTACAATATTACGAGTTTTAAAAACACGGGGAAAGTACTCGTTGCTTACACAAATAGAAGGATAGCTCTTATCGTCTTTCAGCAATACATTGTATCTGGGTTTGTATTTCTTGATTAGATTATTCTCTAATAATAGAGCGTCTTCTTCTGTATTAACAACAATATAACGAATGTCTGCAATTTTACTGACCAGTATTCGGGTTTTAGCCGAATGCTGGTCTTTATTGAAATAAGAGCTTACTCGTCTTTTCAGGTTCTTGGCTTTCCCTACATAGATGATGGTTCCTTCTGAGTTTAGGTATTGGTAAATACCCGGACCTTCTGGGAGGTTAAGCACAATACCCCGCAAATATTCGTTTGTCTTTATCCCTTCTTTTTCTTCCATGCACTGTTATAGTTCTGTTTTGGGAGTTTGCTGTTATAGTTGCAGAAGGGTAGTAATGTCTACATTTTCCGGAAATGCTTTTCTTCCTTCCAGATCTTTCAGCTCAATGACAAAGTTTACATAAGCTTTCTTAACTCCGCAACTTTGAACCAGACGGTGAGTGGCTGCCATGGTTCCGCCTGTTGCCAACAAGTCGTCGTGTAATAAAACAACGTCATCTTCACAGATTGCATCTTTGTGGATTTGGATTGTATCTGTGCCATACTCTTTCGCATATGTTTCTTCAATGACTTCAGCGGGTAGTTTTCCTGGCTTGCGGGCCATGATGAATCCTGCTCCTAAACGAGCTGCGACAGCAGCGCCTAAGATGAAGCCTCTTGATTCGATACCTACTACTTTGGTAATGCCTTTGTCTTTGTATAACTCATACAACTCGTCGATTAAAGCTCGCAGGCATTCTGCATTTTTAAAGAGAGTGGTTACGTCATAGAATAAAATTCCAGGGATCGGAAAATCGGGTATTTCCCGAAGGTTTTCTTTGAGTAATTCTTTGTTCATATTCAGTGTTTTATAATAATTCCTTAAACAAGTTGTTTCACGTGAAACACATCCTTTATCTGCCAAGAAGTACCAGCAGAACGTTGATGTCGCTGGGAGATATCCCTGGTATGCGGCTGGCTTGAGCCAAAGTCTCAGGATCTATCTTGATCAGTTTTTGACGGGCTTCTGTAGAAAGTGATTGGAGGTTCGCATAATCGAACTTTCCTTTTATGCGGATAGATTCTAAACGATGAATCTTGTCGGCTATCATACGTTCGCGGTCTATGTATCCTTTGTACTTGATACGTATTTCTGCGGCCTCAATGATTTCGTCCTTACGCTCTTCTATTTTATTCAGTTGTTCCCTGAAGGCTGGTACGTGGGGTGCTATGTTCTCTATGGTAATCTGTGGTCGTCCGATTAGATCAATGAGTTTACATCCATGTGTTAGACGAGCCGTTCCCAAAGTCTCCAATGCATCGTTAATCTTATCAGCCTTGATGGAGTAGGTTTGGGTGAATTCTACGATACGATTAATTTCAGCCTGCTTTTTCAGTACCATCTCGTATCGGTCTTGTTTAACCAGCCCCAACTTATAAGCACGTTCTGTCAAGCGCATGTCAGCATCATCCTGACGAAGCAGAATGCGGTATTCAGCACGCGATGTAAACATACGGTATGGCTCATCTACTCCTTTGGTTACAAGGTCGTCGATTAATACGCCGATATAAGCTTCGTCTCTTCCCAAAACAAATGGTTCACCACCGTGGCAGTTGATGTGTGCATTGATGCCGGCAACGATACCTTGTCCGCCTGCTTCTTCGTATCCGGTTGTTCCGTTTACTTGTCCGGCAAAGAAGAGATTCTTGATAACCTTCGATTCCAACGTATGCTTGAGTTGGGTTGGGTCGAAGTAATCGTATTCAATTGCATATCCCGGACGGTATATAACCAAGTCCTTGAAACACGGTATGCGCTTCAGGGCTTCTATCTGGATGTCCATTGGCAGTGAAGACGAGAATCCGTTCAAGTAGAGTTCATGCGTGCTTTCACCTTCCGGCTCAAGGAACAGTTGATGCTGTGGCTTGTCGGGGAAGGTTACGATTTTAGTTTCTATACTCGGGCAATAGCGAGGACCTATACTTTGGATTTGTCCGTTGAATAGGGGCGAATCGGCAAGTCCGCTTCTTAATACTTCATGCACTTCTTCATTCGTATAGCATGTCCAGCATTGCAATTGTTTCAGCTTGCGTGGCTCACTGATGTATGAAAAACGGTGAAAGTCGTTTTCTCCATCTTGAGTTTCCATCATGTCGAAATGGACACTTCTTGCATCGATGCGTACAGGAGTTCCAGTTTTCATTCTTCCAGATGTGATGCCATGGCGTGTGATGGATTCGGTCAAATGATAAGAAGCGGGCTCTGCACAGCGTCCGCCTGCCAGCATTTTGTGACCAATATGCATCAAACCATTCAGGAAAGTTCCTGCGGTAAGTACGATACATTTTGCATGGAAGGTTACTCCCCAGCATGTAACAAGTCCTGTAACTTCACCATTCTCTATGATCAATTCCTCTACTGTATCTTGCCAGATATGTAGATTGGGAGTATTCTCTAAGACTGCCCGCCACTCCCAGATGAACTTGGCACGGTCGCATTGTGCACGCGGACTCCACATGGCAGGTCCTTTTGAACGGTTCAGCATTCGGAATTGAATGGCGGTACGGTCGGTTACCAATCCCATGTATCCACCCAATGCATCAATTTCTCTTACGATTTGCCCTTTGGCAATACCTCCCACAGCCGGGTTGCAGCTCATTTGTCCGATCTTGTTCATATCCATAGTAATCAGACAAGTCTTTGAGCCGAGATTAGCCGCAGCAGCCGCGGCTTCGCAGCCTGCATGTCCGGCACCGATTACAATAACGTCGTACTTAAAGTCCATTTTATATTATTCTTATAAATCTATTTGCAAAGGTACTAAATTTTGTATTTGACAGAAAAACAGGCTGGTGAAAAGAATTTAATGGGAGTGTTTGTTCCGGTTGGTGAGGAAAATCTTCTTTTGGGGACGAAATGGTAGAAAAGAAGGGTATAGACAATCTCTGTTTGTGGAGAAATCAGATTTAAGTGAGGGAGGAAATGCTTTTCCCCCTTTTTTGACGAGTATTTTGATGTGTGATTTTGCCAGGAAAGATGTGGTAGGAAATGAAAAGTGTACGCCTGTTTCGAATGTAAGAGGTTATTTCTGTAATGCTGATTGCATTCTGCCTTTCTTTTTGTGTAAAATAAGATGCCTGAAAAACGCCAAAATCACATTCATTTGTATACTTGCACGTAAAAAAGCCTGTTTTTTGAAGGGTACGGAAGGGTTAGTATATCCTTTGTAAGTGATCGGTGTAAAAAGAATCTACTTATACTTTTTATTTTTTCACTTAGTCGCAGATAAGAGCTACATAGTTTGTGTCGTAGAGAAATCTGGTTTGTCATTGAAAAACGAAAGACAGAACTTTGCATATCAACTTATGCAAATTGTCATTTATTAAAAAGGTAAATTATGAGAAAATTGAAAATGTTGTCAGGTATGTTGCTTTTGTCAGCACTGACTTTAGGGAGTGTGTCATGTAGTAGCGATGATGATCCAGGTGAAGGACTTGGAGGTGGTCAAGGAACAGGAACTTGCAGCGTAGAGGGGCGTACGATTTCGTATAATCATGGATATTATTACAAAGAAAACTATGGAACTCCTGGCTCAATAGAATTGATGTTTACAGATTATGATGTAACGACTCTTCCTGATAAAATGGTGAATGGTTTTTTGCTTTCGTTTACTACAACCGATACAACTTTACCGGAAGGAACTTTTCCTTATTCCAATTCGGATGAAGATCTTAATACATGGGGTTTTGTTGAATTGTATGATTATAATCCGGCGCAGGATGCGGCCTCTGGTGGAGATGAAGATCTTATCTCGCACGGAACTTATACTTATGTGACAGACTGGAATCCTGGGTATGAATCAGGTAATATTGTTATAACTCGTGATGGGAATTTCTATCGTATTGAACTCAATGATTTGAAGTTCTTGAAAGATGCAAATGGAGACGATGGGGTAGATTCTTTCGAACCGAAAGCTTCAGGTTCTTTCGTTTGGGAAGGCGAACTGAAAGATATTACCTCTTGGATGAACGGTGATGAATATGGCAGAAGCTTATCATACGGTTCTCCTTGGAATAAACTGAGCCGTATTGCCCGATAATATGGTATCTGGGGCCTTATTATAAAGCCCTTGTATGACAGTTATACAGTCTCGGGTAGAGGTATAAAAGTAGGTCAAAAGATTGTAGATTATTGTTCAGAGTAGAGATTCGTATAAATAATAATGGCAGGATGTTATCTTTTTGGAATGCATCCTGCCATTTTATGTTGATTATTTTTTAGGCGAACTTTTATTTCACTTTCAGCTTCTCGAAACCTTCACCATAAACACCCACTACATTGCTTTGTGAGATAAAAGCGTTTGGATCGATGTCTTTAATCAGACGGAAAATATCGAGTGATTCACTTTTCTTGGCCAGTACAACTACTACTTTCATTTCTTGTTTGCTGTACCATCCTTTTCCGTCAAGCAGCGTCACACCGCGATCTACCTTTGTAGAAATTGCTTCGGCTATTTCCTCATGTTTGCGTGAGAAAATAAGAAACTGTACCGATTGCCGGGTCGTATTAATCACATAGTCGATGACAATACTCATAATGAAAAGTACGCAAAAACCGAACAATACCCGACGCCAGTCCTGGCTGGAATATAATGTAACAAGACGATATGATTACAATGTCGCAATACATCATCATTCGTCCTAAGGTTACATCTTTATACTTATTGATAACCCATGCAATGATATCTGTACCACCTGTACTACCGTTGTTACAGAATACAATTCCGATACCAAACCCTAAGAGCCCAGCTCCAATAACGCAAGCCATAAAGTCTTGTCCTGGTCCTAATAACTGGGGGAGATGCTCGTTTTCATCCTTTAGAAGCATCTGGAAAAACCAGAGCAAGAAAGTAAGCATAAAGATGGCATAAATTGTCTTCAGACTGAATTTGGGACCTAAAATCTTGAGTGCAATTCCCATAAATACAGCATTGATGATAAAATATGACACCTGAATTTCAAGGCCTGTTGCATAATAGATAATAGCTGAGATACCAGTTACTCCTCCGGTTGTAATTTGATAAGGAAGCAAGAATGCCGCCCAACCAATAGCATAACAAATCAGACCGAATGTGATGGCCAGATAGTCTTTGGCTTCTCTGCCCAATTTCCTTTTTAACAATGCTTCCATGAAAGTTGTATTTTAAAACGAAGAGGCACAAGATATAGAGTTTATGAGTGTTTCTCTATACCAGTGCCTCTGTGTTTGATTTTTATTATAATACAATGTTTACAATCTTCTTCGGAACGATGATCACCTTTTTCGGAGTTTTACCTTCAATCCATTTTTGAGCCTGTTCATTGCTCATTACGGTAGATTGAATGGTTTCATTATCCGCGTCTGCCGGGAATTCCAGCGTAAAGCGAGCTTTACCGTTGAATGAGATTGTATACTTGATACTGTCTTCTTTCAGATACTCTTCATTGAATGCCGGCCATTGTGCATCACATACAGAAGTAGAGTGTCCCAATGCTTCCCATAATTCCTCTGCCAAATGTGGAGCAAACGGTGCAATGACCACAACCAGCTGACTCAGTACTTCCTTATTGCGGCATTTCAGAGAGGTCAGTTCGTTTACACAAATCATGAATGCACTGATCGAAGTATTGTAAGAGAAAGTCTCAATATCGCCTGAAACCTTCTTAATCAGCTTGTGAATTGCTTTCAACTCTTCTTTGGTTGCTTCTCCTTCTACAGGAAGGAATTCGTCTGTACGTGAGTAGAACAATGCCCAAAGTTTCTTCAAGAAGCGGTGTACTCCGTCGATACCGTTAGTATCCCAAGGTTTAGACTGTTCTACCGGACCCAGGAACATTTCATACATACGTAATGTATCCGCTCCGTATTTGTCAACAATCATATCCGGGTTGACTACGTTGTACATCGATTTACTCATCTTTTCTACTGCCCATCCGCAAACATATTTGCCATCCTCCAGAATGAATTCGGCATTGTTGTATTCCGGACGCCAGTTTTTGAAGGCTTCCACATCCAATACATCGTTTGTTACGATGTTTACATCTACATGAAGCGGAGTTACTTCGTACTGATCTTTCAGGCCTAATGAAACGAAGGTGTTGGTATCTTTGATACGGTATACAAAGTTGCTTCGTCCCTGAATCATACCCTGATTTACCAACTTCTGGAACGGCTCTTCTTTTACGCTTACGCCCAAATCGAACAGGAATTTGTTCCAGAAACGAGAATAAATCAAGTGGCCGGTAGCATGTTCTGTACCTCCTACGTAAAGGTCTACATTCTGCCAGTAATGGTCGGCTTTTTCAGAGACCAGTGCTTCTGTATTGTGAGGATCCATATAACGCAGATAATATGCGCTTGAACCTGCGAATCCAGGCATTGTATTCAGTTCCAGAGGGAATACATTTACGTGGTCAATCTTAGAGTTCTCTACCACTTCACCTTTGGTTACATCCCAAGCCCAGCGTGTAGCATGACCCAATGGAGGTTCACCGCTTTCAGTTGGCAAGAACTTGTCTACTTCCGGCAATTCCAGCGGCAATTTCTGCTCGTCTATCATGTAAGGCATACCATCCTTGTAATATACAGGGAACGGTTCTCCCCAATAGCGCTGACGAGAGAAAATAGCATCACGAAGACGGAAATTAACCTTTACACGTCCCAAGTGATGTTCTTTTACATATTTCTTTGTAGCTGCAATCGCTTCCTTGATGGTCAGTCCGTTCAGATTCAGGTCGCAGTAAGGAGTAACTCCGGCTTTTGGAGAGTTGCATACGATACCTTCTTTGGCATCAAAGCTTTCTTCGCTTACATCGCATCCTTCTACCAGCGGTACAATCGGAAGGTTGAAATGTTTGGCAAATGCATAGTCACGGCTATCGTGAGCAGGTACGGCCATGATGGCACCTGTACCGTATCCAGCCAATACATAGTCGCTGATCCATACCGGAACAGCATCGCCGGTAAACGGATTGATGGCATACGAACCACTGAATACACCGGTTACACGACGGTCTGAGATACGTTCACGTTCTGTACGTTTCTTTGTGCGGTCCAAATAAGCTTCCACTTCTGCCTTTTGAGCCTCTGTTGTCAGTTGAGGAACAAGTTCGCTTTCCGGAGCCAACACCATAAATGTAACACCAAACATTGTATCTGCACGAGTGGTGAAGATAGTAAACTCCAAATCGCTGTCTTTTACTTTGAAGCGTACTTCTGTACCTTCCGAACGTCCGATCCAGTTACGTTGAGTCTCTTTCAGAGAATCGGTCCAGTCTACAGTTTCCAGTCCGTCCAGCAAGCGTTGTGCATACGCCGATACACGCAGACACCACTGGCGCATCTTCTTCTGCACCACTGGATGACCTCCACGTTCAGATACTCCGTCTACCACCTCATCGTTGGCCAATACAGTACCCAAAGCCGGACACCAGTTCACCATTGTCTCTCCCAGGTAGGCAATACGATAGTTCATCAGCACTTCCTGCTGTTCTTTTTCCGACTTGTTTTTCCATTCTTCAGCAGTAAAGTTCAGCTCTTCGCTGCAAGCAACATCCAAGCCTTCTGTACCTTTCTGTTCGAAATGTGCTACCAGCTTACTGATGGGCTCTGCCTTCTGGCAGGCATTGCAATAATAGCTGTTGAACATCTTCTGAAAGGCCCATTGTGTCCAATGATAATAACCCGGTTCGCAGGTACGTACTTCTCTGTCCCAGTCAAAGCTGAAACCTATTTTATCCAACTGCTGGCGATAGCGGTTAATGTTATTTACAGTAGTGATAGCAGGATGCTGACCTGTCTGGATTGCATATTGTTCTGCCGGTAATCCGTAGGCATCGTATCCCATCGGATTCAATACGTTAAAACCTTGCAGTCTTTTGTAACGAGCATAAATATCGCTGGCAATGTAGCCCAGAGGATGACCTACGTGGAGTCCCGCTCCCGATGGATAAGGGAACATGTTCAATACGTAGAATTTCTTCTTTGATTCATCTTCCGACACTTGATAGGTCTTGTTTTCAACCCATTTCTGTTGCCATTTTTGCTCAATCTCTCTGAAATTATATTCCATAAGTGAAGAGTGTTTTTATGTTTGATTTTTATATAATTTTCTTTATAAAGCACAAAGATAGTAAGACTTCGGAAATAAATGGAAGTAAATCGAAATGAAAAGTTTATCTTTGTTTGTAAATCAAGTAAGAAATGAATTTTAAACTCGTTATGAAGCTGAAGAAAACGTATGTGATGGCCTGTCTGCTTGGCTGTCTGGTAGGAAATCTCTATGCGCAACGCACGGAAATGCTACTTGAAAAAGGGTGGAAGTTTACAAAAGGAGATGTATCGGGAGCAGAAGGTACAAGCTTCAATGATACACATTGGGAAAGCGTAGTTGTTCCACACGACTGGGCGATATACGGTCCTTTCGACCGTAATAACGATTTGCAGAATGTGGCGGTAACCCAAAACTTCGAGAAAGAAGCGTCTGTAAAGACCGGACGTACCGGAGGTTTGCCTTATGTGGGAGTGGGATGGTATCGTACCCGGTTTGATGTGGAGCCCGGACGACAGACTATGCTGGTATTCGATGGAGCCATGAGTGAAGCCAAAGTATATGTCAACGGAAAAGAAGCCTGTTTTTGGCCTTTCGGTTATAACTCCTTCTACTGTGATGTGACTTCTTTCCTCAATCACGACGGAAAGCAGAACCTGCTTGCTGTGCGTTTGGAGAATAGACCTCAGTCTTCCCGATGGTATCCGGGAGCCGGGCTATACCGGAATGTACGGGTGGTGACTACCGGACAGATTCATGTGCCTGTATGGGGAACACAACTTACTACTCCTCATGTATCTGAGGATTATGCTTCGGTATGTCTGCGTACATCGGTTGAGAATGCCGGTCGTACGGAGCTGACGGTACAGACAGATATTATCTCTCCCGAAGGTAAGGTTGTTTCATCGAAGAAAAACAAAGGATACATCAATCACGGATTACCTTTTACACAAAATTTCATTGTAGAGCATCCGGCATTATGGTCACCGGAGTCTCCCTCTTTGTATCGGGCTGTATCAAAGATTTATTCGGGCGATACCTTGCTGGATACATATACTACTCGTTTTGGAATCCGTTCCATCGAGTACATTGCAGACAAAGGCTTCTTCCTGAATGGGAAACACCGTAAATTCCAGGGTGTATGCAATCATCACGATTTAGGTCCACTGGGGGCGGCAATCAATGTATCCGCCTTGCGTCATCAACTCAGAATGCTGAAGGATATGGGTTGCGACGCCATTCGTACTGCCCATAATATGCCGGCTCCCGAGCTGGTTTCACTGTGCGATGAAATGGGTTTTATGATGATGATTGAGCCATTTGATGAATGGGATATTGCAAAATGCGAAAACGGCTACCACCGTTTCTTCAATGAATGGGCAGAGCGTGATATGGTGAATATGTTGCATCAGTACCGTAATAATCCTTGTGTGGTGATGTGGAGTATTGGTAATGAGGTGCCTACACAGTGGAGTGCAGAAGGATACAAGGTCGCAAAATTCCTGCAAGACATCTGTCACCGTGAAGACCCTACACGTCCGGTTACTTGCGGTATGGATCAAGTGGACAGTGTACTCGATAATGGCTTTGCAGCTATGCTGGATATTCCAGGCTTTAACTATCGTGCCCACCGCTACGAAGAAGCCTATGAACGTTTGCCTCAGAATATCGTATTGGGGTCTGAAACTTCGTCTACCGTCAGTTCACGTGGAGTATATAAGTTCCCTGCAGAACGCAGGGCTGGAGCGATGTACGATGATCATCAGTCTTCTTCTTACGATTTGGAGTATTGCAGTTGGTCGAATATTCCGGATATTGATTTTGCACTGGCAGAAGATTACGACTGGACAATCGGCCAGTTTGTGTGGACAGGCTTCGATTATTTGGGAGAACCCAGTCCGTATGATACCAATGCCTGGCCTAACCATAGCTCCATGTTCGGTATTATCGATTTAGCTTCTATTCCTAAAGACCGTTACTATCTGTACCGTAGTATCTGGAATAAAGACGAAGAAACCTTGCATATTCTCCCGCACTGGAACTGGGAGGGCTACGAAGGCAAGCCGATACCGGTATTTGTATATACGAATTATCCTTCGGCAGAACTGTTTGTCAACGGTAAAAGCTACGGACGCCAGACAAAGAACCGTCAGACTGTAGAAAACCGCTATCGTCTGATGTGGCACAACGTAACGTATGAGCCGGGAGAAGTGAAAGTGATTGCATACGATGCGGACGGAAAGGCTGTGGCAGAGAAGAAAGTATATACAGCAGGAAAGCCTCATCATATTGAACTTCAGACCGATTATACCTCACTGAAAGCCGATGGTAAAGATTTGGCTTATGTCACTGTGCGAGTAGTTGACAAAGAAGGAAATCTTTGTCCTACAGACGGACGTCTTCTGAATTTCCGTGTAAAAGGAGCCGGTTCATACCGTGCATCAGCCAATGGAGATCCTACTTGCCTTGATTTGTTTCATTTGCCCCAGATGCATGCTTTTAATGGAATGCTTACCGTTATCGTACAGGCTGGTGAGATTGCCGGTAACTTGGAACTTCAAGTCTCGGCAAAAGGTTTGAAAACAGCCCGACTGGTCTTGCCGGTACAATAAAGCCGATACAACAACCAGATAAAAACAAGAAGCAGTGCAAGAGAATATCTACTCGTGCACTGCTTCTCTATTTTTAGCATGGATGTACTGAAAAACTTATTTGTTCAGCTTCCAGGTAAATCCGTCTTTAGTATCCTTCACTTCAAATCCTAATGCAGCCAGACTGTCGCGTATCTTGTCGCTGGTAGCCCAGTCTTTGTTTGCTTTCGCCTGCATACGCTGTTCCAGCAGCATATCTACCACCTTGCCGTATGCTTCTTCGCGTGCAGCGTTGTTTTCTGCTTCGGCTTTCAGTCCCAATATGTCGAATACGAACAAATGGAATACACTCTTCAGCTCTTCCAAATCTTCTGCACTGATGGTTGCTTTCTTGTCGATAACAGTATTAATCATACGAGTAGCATCGAACAGGTGTGAAATTACAATCGGTGTATTCAAGTCATCGTTCATAGCCTCGTAGCACTTCTCACGTAAGCCCGCAGGAGTAATACCGGTTGTTGTCTTCGACGGAGTAATGCGTTCCAGGTTTTTCAATCCTTCCATCAGACGTTCCAAGCCTTTTTCTGCAGCCTGCAATGCTTCGTTGCTGAAGTCTACTGTACTGCGGTAGTGCGCCTGCAAGATGAAGAAGCGGATAGTCATGGCTGAATATGCCTGCGACAACAGCTTGTTGGAACCGGTAAAGAATTCATCCAGTGTGATGAAGTTGCCCAACGATTTACCCATCTTCTGTCCGTTGATGGTAATCATGTTGTTGTGCATCCAGTAATGTACCATGTCATGTCCCTGCGAAGCCACGCTCTGTGCAATTTCACATTCGTGGTGAGGGAAAATCAAGTCCATACCTCCTCCGTGAATATCGAAGTTTTCTCCCAAATATTTGCGACCCATAGCGGTACATTCGCAATGCCATCCCGGGAATCCGTTGCTCCAAGGCGAAGGCCAGCGCATGATGTGTTCAGGTTGTGCACATTTCCACAAGGCAAAGTCTGCCGGATTGTGCTTTTCCTGCTGTCCGTCCAGTTCGCGGGTTGTGTTGATTACATCGTCCAGGTTGCGTCCCGAAAGTTTGCCATAATGATGGTCTTTATTATACTTCGCTACATCGAAATACACAGAACCCTGACTTTCGTAAGCATATCCGTTTTTCAGAATCTGCTCTACCAGTTCAATCTGTTCGATGATATGTCCCGAAGCGTGCGGTTCGATGCTGGGCGGAAGCACGTTCAAAGCTTCCATCGCCTTATGATAACGGTTCAGGTAGAACTGTACCACCTCCATCGGTTCCAGCTGCTCCAGGCGTGCTTTCTTTGCAATCTTGTCTTCTCCTTCGTCGGCATCGTGTTCCAGATGGCCTACGTCGGTAATGTTACGTACATAGCGTACCTTATAACCCAAATGAGTGAGGTAGCGGAATAAAATATCAAACGTGATAGCCGGACGGGCATGGCCCAGATGGGCATCACCGTATACTGTAGGACCGCAAACATACATGCCCACATGAGGAGCGTGCAACGGAACAAACAGTTCCTTTTTGCGGGTAAGTGTATTGTAAATGGTTAGTTTATTCTCCATAATGAGATAGTTTTTGTTAGAAAGGCAAAAATACATAATTTTTTTGAACCTAACTCACAGAACTACCGTGTTTTTCTTCTCTTTTCCTGTAAGGAAAGATCCTGAAATGTTAATACATCTGTAAGAGATTGGTGAAAGTCTTAATACATGTTATAAAACATCATTTTTAGACCGGATTATTTGCAGAATACCAGAAAAGCCGTACCTTTGCATCGTGTTTTTCATAGTATTAGATTTAAGGTTAACAAAGGTTGGAGTACAGCGGTACTCCTTTTTTTATGCCCATACCTCAAGTTATGAAAGAAAATAAGAAAGTTTTGTTGGGAATGAGCGGAGGAACAGACAGTTCCATGGCAGCTCTCTTGTTGCAGGAAGCCGGATACGAAGTAACTGGTGTCACTTTCCGTTTCTATGAGAAAGACGGTCAGACGGCTTATTTGGACGAAGCCCGAGAACTTTGTGAGCGTCTTGCTATTCCCCATTTGGTATACGATGCCCGTGAGGCCTTCCAACAGCATATTATCCGCTATTTTATTGATACTTACATGAAGGGACAGACACCTGTTCCCTGTACGCTTTGTAATAATTACCTGAAATGGCCGTTGTTGCAGCAGATAGCCGACGAACGCGGCATTTATCATCTGGCTACCGGTCATTATGTGCGCAAGGTACAGGCGGAAGGTTATTGGCACATCCGGTGTGGAGCAGATCCCGACAAAGACCAATCATTCTTTTTGTGGGGATTGCCTCAAACCATTCTTGAACGGATGCTGCTGCCGATGGGCGAGCTGACCAAGGTGCGTGTCAGGGAACTGGCTGCCGAAAGAGGTTTTCAAAGAGTGGCGCACAAGCGGGATAGCTTTGGGGTTTGTTTCTGCCCGATGGATTATCGCAGTTTCCTGAAGGAACATCTCCCCGAAGGAAGCATTGTGCCCGGCAGTTTTTACGATGAAGAAGGACATTGTATCGGTAAGCACGAAGGCTATCCTTTCTATACGATAGGACAGCGTCGGGGACTGGGAATTTATCTGAATAAGGCTTTGTTTGTCAAACAGATTATTCCCGAAGAAAACAAAGTGATTATCAGCGATAATCTCCAGTCGCTGGAACAGAATGAGATGTATCTCCATCAGTCTTGTGTGATCAATCCCGAAGCTTTGCTGGGAAGAGACGATGTGGTGGTGAAAATACGATACCGTAAACAGGCCAACCGCTGTACAGTGACCCGTATCGGCGACGGCCGTCTGCATGTATGCCTGCATGAACCTCTCGCATCCATTGCTTCCGGACAGGCTGCCGTGTTCTATCGGGACGACAAGGTGCTGGGAGGAGGAATTGTGGAGTGAGCCAAGTGTGAATTGTCTTTTTGTCAGAAATGACAATATGATAATTTACCCCCTTAAAAACAGCCGTTTTTGTATGCGGTATCAGTTGTGCTGACTTTTTCCCGCAAATTTTTTCCTTTGTGAAATTGGAAAAGAAAGTATTATTCTTTATTTCTTGGCAGAGAGATATAAAAGAAGAGAAGGTGGCTTCTTTTTGTGTGTGTATTAAAGGAAATGTTGTCGGAAAGATATTCTTACGGCAAGCGATAGCATACGTAAGAAAAGCAAGTTGGGGTAGTTGAAGAGGCGTGTGAAAGCCATCGGAGAGAGAAAATTTCACACTTTTATAACCATTTGCCTGCGCGATTATTCGCGTAAGCCTTCATTACAGGTCGCGTAAGGCTCCGATACTTGTAACAGAAGCTGCCGATACAAGTATCATCAGCCTCTGTTACAGGTTGGATATGATGTTGTAAAGCATGTATTTGCCTTATTTTAAAGGCTGTTTTCTCCTTTTTTCTTCTTCTGAGTGAAGATAAAGAAGAAAGTAGCGGTTAGCAGAAATCCTCAAATCTTCTCTAATTGTCAGAAAAATTGGTTTTTCTCTGACTTTTGGATTTTAGAAATTCTTCCACATTTCGAGTGCCTTATTTTCGGCTGCTTCCATGATTTCACGTTCGCCCGGACCTTTGTCGTTAATACCGCAAAGATGAAGAATACCGTGGATAATTACACGATACAACTCGGTGTTGTAGTCCGCTCCAAACTGTTCGGCATTGGTACGTACAGTATCCAGACTGATAAACAAATCCCCCGATATGCGGTTTCCTTCGCAATAGTCGAATGTAATGATATCTGTATAATAGTCGTGCTGCAGATACTGGCGGTTGACTTCCAGTATTTTTTCATCCGAGCAGAAGATGTAAGCAATATCTCCCGTTCTTTTCCCGTATGTTTCGGCTACAGCTTTAATCCATGCACTGGTTTCACGCTTGCGGATAGCAGGCATTTCAATGTCTTCGGTCTGATAAGTAATCATATATGTAAGTTTTTAATGAAAGAACAAATAACAGATAAAAATAGCAGAAATAATTCCGGCCAGATCGGCAAGTAATCCACAGGGAACAGCATGCCGCGTTTTAGTCACACCTACACTGCCGAAGTAAACTGCCAGAATATAGAATGTGGTATCGGTAGACCCCTGGAAGATGCACGACAGACGGCCTACAAACGAATCGGCTCCATACGTGTTCATCGCATCAATCATAAGTCCTCTTGCTCCGCTTCCGCTTAAAGGTTTCATCAGGGCAGTAGGCAGTGCACCGGTAAAGTCGCTGTCTATTCCACACAGACTGATGAGGCTGGCCACTCCCTGTATCAGGAAGTCCATGCATCCCGAAGCACGGAATACTCCGATTGCTACCAGAATAGCGACCAGATAAGGAATGATACGTACAGCAGTGGTAAATCCTTCTTTGGCACCTTCTACAAATGCATCGTATACATTGATTTTCTTGCGCATTCCTGCTAAGATGAATCCTATGATAATGACAAACAGAAAGACATTGGCTGTCGTAGTAGAATACACATCAATCTGCTGGCGCGACAAGGTACTGAAGAGGTAGATGATGCCTGCAATGAAAAGACTGGTTCCTCCCAAAAACAACAGAATTGTCCGGTTGAGTAAGTTGATACGCTGATACAGACTCACGGCAATGATTCCGGCCAGTGTAGAGAAGAAAGTAGCCAGCAGGATGGGAACAAATACATCGGTAGGCTGGGCAGCTCCCAATTGTGCCCGATATACCATGATACTGATAGGAATCAGGGTGAGTCCGGAGGTATTCAGTACCAGAAACATAATCATGGGATTGCTTGCTGTGTCTTTTTTCGGGTTTAATTCTTGAAGTCCCTCCATGGCTTTCAGTCCCAAAGGAGTGGCGGCATTGTCCAGTCCCAGCATATTGGCTGCCAGATTCATAAAGATACTTCCTGTTACCGGATGTCCTTTGGGAATATCGGGAAACAGTTTGCAGAACAATGGAGAAAGGAGACGTGAAAATACCCGGATGACTCCTCCCTGTTCGCCGATACGCATGATACCCATCCAGAGAGAAAGTACACCGGTCAGTCCCAGCGAGATTTCGAATGCAGTTTTCGACGACTCGAACGTAGAGTTGATGATAATGGGAAACACTTCCGTATTGCCGAAGAAAACCAGTTGGATGGCTGCCACCACAAAGGCAGCAATAAAAAAGGTAATCCAGATATAGTTTAATACCATTGTCTTTAGGTTTTTTAAGTTTATGGTTCAGCAAGCAAACAGAATGATGCAACTGATACTTGCCTATGAATTATCCGGACAAAAATAGTGAAAGGCGAGCGCAGTACCAAGCCAAACGCTTGCTTTTGAGCAAAAGTAATACTGAGCCGCATCCTATTTTATGAAAAAATAGTGAAAGGCGAGCGCAGTACCAAGCCAAACGCTTGCTTTTGAGCGAAAGTAATGCCGAGCCGCATCCTATCTTATCAAAAAATGAGGTAACTTTCATCAGAATCAGTTATTTTTGTTTCCATGAAAAAGCATAAATACCTTTTTATCCGGCGAATACTTTTGATGCTCCTCTTATTGGGAGTAATTGTTTTCCGTTTCATACCTGCTGCAGGCGAGTGGTATGCCCGTTGCATTTACCCTTCGGTTTCGTTGGTCTTATCGTGGATTACCTCGTGGATACCCTTTTCGTTAGACGAGTGGCTGGTAGTTTGGGCTGCTGTACTTCTGGTTGCATATCCGTTTTGGGCACGGAAGCATGGCAGGAAGTGGCGTTCGCTTTTGCTTGTTGAGGGAGAAATGGTACTGTGGATTTATGTCTGGTTTTATTGGGGATGGGGAAACAACTATTTCCGTGACGGATTTTATCAGCGTGCAGAAGTAGCTCCCCGTGCTTATCACGAAGCAGAGTTCAAACAGTTTTTGCGTGAGTATACAGATAGCCTGAATGCTTCTTACTGTACTGAAACAGAAGGGGAGAGAGAAGACCTTCACCGGCATATCAAGCAATTGTATCGTACTGTGCCGTCCCGTTTCGGTCTGGCAGTTCCTTACGATTTTCAGCATCCTAAATATACTTGCTTCAATATCCTGTATTCCAAAGTCGGTGTGTTGGGCTATATGGGGCCGTTCTTTGCCGAGTCGCATGTCAACCGCGAACTGCTCCCCGTGCAATATCCTTTCACTTATGCGCATGAGTTGTCGCACCTGCTGGGTATCAGCAGTGAAGCAGAAGCCAATTATTGGGCTTATCAGATTTGTACCCGTTCTCACCGCTCTTTTGTACGCTATAGCGGCTATTTCGGAATCCTTCCGTATGTAATTTTTAATGCACGTATGTTACTTGGCGAGTCCGATTATCAGGCTTGGGTAAACACGCTCCGTCCGGAAGTCATTGCCCAATTGAAAGCAGAGCGGGCCTATTGGGATGAACGCTACAGTCAAATGTTGGGCAAGATACAGTCTGCTGTTTACGAATTCTATCTGAAAGGAAACCGCATATCAGACGGACAGAAAAACTATGCAGAAGCGGTAGGAATGTTGCTTGCTTTGCCGGCAATTAGATAGAAAACTTGTATAAGACTTCTGTTTTTATTACGGTCGGTGGAATTGTATAACCGTTACAGATGTAATACAAAGGCAATAGATTTTTTGGGGAGTCTCTTTTATCTTCTCAGATAAATATTTATCTTTAAAAAATCGGTAAATGGAAACAATATGAAATCAAAGTATTTTTGTGTAATTGGGATAATTGGCTCTATCTTGTTTTCATGTAAGCAAGGTGAGTCTGTTTCTCGTGTTCTATTAGATGAAATTTCTTTTTCAGAAAAAGAACAGGTGATAAATTGTGCCGGAAACCAGTTTTCTTTTGATTTATTTCGACAACTGTCTTCTCTGGATAGTGCAGAAAATATGTTTGTTTCTCCTTTTAGTGTATCTTGTGCTTTAGGAATGGTAAATTATGGAGCATCAGGTGTTACGCACCAGGAAATAATGGAGGTGATGCAAATACCTGATTCTGTAGCTTTAGTTTTGAATGCTTATCACCAGAAATTAATAGATGGTCTCCCTCGTCTTGATTCTTCTGTTACGGTGAAAATAGCAAATTCGATGTGGTTTAATAAAGAAGTACCGGTAAAAAAGCAGTTTATACAAAAGAATGCAATGTCGTATAAGGCTGTTTCTCATAATCTTGATTTTTCCAAATTAGAATCTGTTGATAAAATAAACGAATGGGTTAGTCGGCAAACAGAAGGCTGCATACGGAAATTTATGTCCAATCTTAGTTCTGACGAACTGCTGGTTTTGGTGAACTGTCTTTATTTCAAAGGAAAATGGAAGTTCCCTTTTGAAAAAAGTGAAACTCGTAAGGAGGTATTTTTTTGTGCAGATAAAACACAAGAGAGTGTGGAAATGATGCATCAGACAGCCTCTTTTTCATACCGTAAGAATGATTATTTCGAGATGGCTACCTTTCCTTATGGGAACAGTTCGTATGCAATGACTATTTTGTTACCTGACGTGAATAAATCTTGGAAAGAATGTATGGATGTACTGGATGGAAAAAGTTGGGAAACATGGATGACAGACTCTGTGGAAGAAGTATTGCTAGATGTAAAACTTCCCAAGTTGGTCTTGAAAAATAAATACCAGATGAATCGTGTTTTATCGGCAATGGGAATGTCCAATGCATTTACGGTACATGCCGATTTCACGAATCTGACAGATAGAAAACCTATGTGTATTGGAAAAGTTGAACATGCATCTTTTCTTGAGTTGAATGAACAGGAAACAAAGGCTGCTGCTGTAACAGGGATGACAGTTGTATTCGAATCTGAAATGATCCCTATTGAACCTGTAATTCCTTTTTATGCCAATCGTCCTTTTTTGCTCATTATTCATGAAATGGGTAATCATACAATATTATTTATTGGGAAAGTGTTTTGTCCCAATAAATAAATTACATTTGCAGGAGGAACACTATGCACTGTTGAATTTAGATAAATGATTTAAAAACAATGATACTCAATATTCTTCTTTTGATAGGCGGACTTGCCTTGATTCTTTTGGGAGCAAATGGGCTGACAGATGGAGCAGCCTCAGTAGCCAAGCGCTTTCATATATCCGATCTGGTCATCGGACTTACCATAGTCGCTTTCGGAACTTCGGCTCCGGAACTGGTTATCAGTGTACTTTCGTCTATACAGGGAAGTGCGGAGATGGCTATTGGTAATGTAGTGGGAAGCAATATCTTCAATGTGCTGATGATTATTGGCTGTACAGCCATGGTTCTTCCGATACAGGTAGGAAAAGGTACGATGAGCAAGGAGATACCATTGGTTATTCTTTCGGCACTGATGTTTGCCTGCTTTGCCAATGATGTATGGCTGGACGGGGGTGAGAAGAATGTCATCAGCCGTATCGACGGATTGGTACTGCTGGGATTTTTCCTGATATTCATGCGCTACACGTTTGCCATTGCCCGCAATGGAGAAGGACAGGAGGAAGAGCAGAAAGTCAAGGAATTGCCCGTCTGGAAATCTATTCTGTATATTGTGGGAGGTTTGGCTGGACTGATATTCGGTGGACAATGGTTTGTAGATGGAGCCAGTGGGGTAGCTCGTGCCTTGGGCGTAAGCGAATCTGTGATTGGCTTGACACTGGTAGCGGGAGGAACTTCCTTGCCCGAACTGGCCACTTCTGTAACAGCAGCCTTGAAAAAGAATCCGGGTATTGCCATCGGTAATGTAATAGGCAGCAATCTGTTCAACCTATTCTTTGTTTTGGGAATCAGTGCAAGCATCTCTCCACTTCCGATGGGAAACATCAACAATGTAGACATTGCCGTACTGGTAGCTTCTTCTGTACTCTTCTGGCTGGTAGGTTGGTTCTTTAAAAAGCGGACCATTACCCGTATTGAGGGAGCCTTGCTGGTGATTTGCTATGTGGTCTATACGGCTTGGCTCATTATGCAGCAATAGGCTCTAATCGGTCCATCGCAAGCCTATTATCAGGCGGTTAGGTACGAAAATGAAAGAATTAAAATTATTCTTCGGATAAAAAATATTATCTTTACCGCTTGAAATTTCAAGCATAATGAACAGATGGCCATTCTAATTAAAAAAGTAAGTAATAAAAAAGACCTTAAGCGTTTTATTCGTTTCAACTACGAACTCTATAAAAACAATCCTTATTCAGTTCCCGACCTGTACGATGACATGGTAGGTACATTCAGTACAGAAAAGAATGCAGCATTTGAGTTTTGCGAAGCAGATTATTTCCTGGCTTACAAAGATGATAAGCTGGTAGGTCGTGTGGCTGCCATTATTAACCGTCGTGCGAATGAGACATGGAACAAGAAGGAAGTCCGCTTTGGATGGATTGATTTTGTGGATGATCCGGAAGTGTCGAAAGCGTTGCTTGATACTGTAGAAGCATGGGGAAAAGAACGCGGAATGGAGGCTATTGTAGGACCGTTGGGCTTTACCGATCTTGATGCAGAAGGAATGTTGGTAGAAGGATTCGACCAGCTGAGTACGATGTCGACCATTTACAATTATCCTTATTATCCCCAGCATATGGAACGTCTGGGCTTTGAGAAAGAAGCCGATTGGGTAGAATATAAACTGACTGTACCCGATAAACTGCCTGAAAAGTTTGTCCGTATTTCGGAAATTATCCTTCAGAAATATAATTTGAAAATCAAGAAACTGAAACGTAGCGAAATCAAAGAGAAGAACTACGGTCAGAAGATTTTCGATTTGATAAATGAGGCTTATGCACCTCTGTATGGCTATTCCAAAATGACACAGGGACAGATAAATCAATATATCAAAACCTATCTTCCTCTTATCGACCTTCGTATGGTTTCGTTGGTAGAAGATGAGGCTGGCGAGCTGATAGCGGTAGGTATTTCGATGCCTTCTCTTTCCAAAGCTTTGCAGAAAGCCAAGGGAAAGATGCTTCCTTTCGGATGGTTCCATCTGTTGAAAGCCCTGTTTGTAAAGAAACCTGATGTGCTCGATTTACTGTTGGTAGGAGTGAAGCCGGAGTATCAGAGCAAGGGAGTAAACGCATTGCTTTTCTATGATTTGGTTCCTACTTATCAGAAAATGGGCTTTAAATATGGAGAAAGTAATCCTGAACTTGAACTGAATAAAAAAGTGCAGGCACAATGGAGTGCGTTCGAATCTGTACAGCATAAGCGCCGTCGTGCTTTCCGTAAGAGTATTGACCGTTAAGAATTGACAATTGATAATGGACAATTGGCAAGAGAGGTCCTTTCGTCAACTTAAAAGAAATCGTATGGAAGAATTGAACGAACAACAAAATAGCTCTGTTTCCTATACCGAGGAGAACATCCGCCACCTGAGCGATATGGAACATGTACGTACCCGTCCGGGTATGTATATTGGCCGTCTGGGAGACGGTTCACAAGCCGAAGACGGTATTTATGTGCTGCTTAAGGAAGTACTCGACAACAGTATTGACGAGTTCAAGATGGGGGCAGGAAAGCGGATTGATATCCAGATGGAGGACAATCTGCGCGTATCGGTGCGCGACTACGGTCGAGGTATTCCCTTGGGAAGTCTTGTCGATGCGGTGTCGATGCTGAATACCGGAGGAAAATATGATACAAAGGCATTCAAGAAGAGTGTCGGTCTGAATGGAGTAGGTGCCAAGGCTGTCAATGCGCTGAGTGCCCGCTTTGTGGCACGCAGTGTGCGCGACGGACAGATGCGTGAAGCGATATTCGAAAAAGGTAACTTGGTGAGCGATGTAACCGGTCCTACCGACGAAGAGCACGGTACCTATATCTTTTTCGAACCCGACAATACGCTGTTTCTGAATTACCACTTCCGTCCGGAGTTCATCGAAACCATGTTGCGTAATTATACGTATCTGAACACCGGTTTGTCCATTTATTATAACCATCATCGTATTGTCAGCCGTAACGGGTTGGAAGACTTGCTGAACGATAATATGACAGCGCAGGGATTGTATCCTATTATCCATCTGAAGGATGAGGATATTGAGATAGCCTTTACTCATAGCCCGCAATATGGTGAGGAATATTACTCGTTTGTGAACGGACAGCATACTACGCAGGGTGGTACACATCAGAGTGCGTTCAAGGAACATATCGCACGTACCATCAAAGAGTTTTACGGAAAGAACCTGGAGTTTCAGGATATTCGTAACGGGCTGGTGGGAGCCATTGCCATTAATGTGATTGAGCCTACATTCGAAAGTCAGACCAAGATTAAGTTAGGCTCGCTGACTATGGCACCGGAGAAAGACTCCGATGGAAATCCGTATCCGCTTTCCGGTATCAGTGTCAATAAGTTCATTGGCGACTTTATCAAGGAAAAGGTAGACAACTATCTGCATCAGCATACCGATGTGGCAGAAATCCTGCTACAAAAGATTCAGGAGTCGGAAAAAGAGCGTAAAGCCATTGCCGGTGTGACCAAAATAGCTCGTGAGCGTGCCAAAAAGGCCAATTTACACAACCGTAAATTGCGTGATTGCCGTATTCACCTGAACGATATAAAAGGAGCCAAGAAAGACGAGGATGACGACCCGCGTCTGGAAAGTTCTATCTTTATTACCGAGGGAGATTCTGCAAGTGGTTCTATTACCAAGAGCCGCGATGTCAATACGCAGGCAGTATTCAGTTTGCGTGGTAAACCGCTCAACTCTTACGGACTTACCAAGAAGGTGGTGTACGAGAACGAAGAATTCAACCTTCTGCAGGCTGCTCTGAATATTGAAGACGGACTGGACGGTTTGCGTTATAATAAAGTAATTGTAGCAACCGATGCCGATGTCGACGGTATGCATATTCGTCTGCTGATGATTACTTTCTTCCTTCAGTTCTTTCCCGATTTGATTAAGAAGGGACATGTATACATCCTGCAGACCCCTTTGTTCCGTGTGCGCAACCGTAAAAAAGGAGTATACGAAACGATTTACTGCTATTCGGAAGACGAACGTCTGGCGGCCATCGAGAAATTAGGACCTAATCCGGAAATCACCCGATTCAAAGGTTTGGGAGAGATTTCGCCGGATGAATTCCGTAACTTCATTGGCAAAGATATGCGTCTGGAACAGGTTACCTTGCGCAAAACCGATGCCGTGAAAGAGTTGTTGGCTTTCTATATGGGTAAGAATACTATGGAACGTCAGAATTTTATTATTGATAACCTGGTAGTAGAAGAAGATATTGTTTGAAAATGAAAAGAGCTATATTTCCCGGTACATTCGATCCGTTTACTATCGGGCATTATTCTGTGGTGCAGCGTGCACTGACCTTTATGGATGAAGTAATTATCAGTATTGGTATCAATGAAAGCAAACGGACCTGTTTTCCTACGGAAAAGAGAGTCGAGATGATTCGGAAACTTTACGCAGATGAGCCTCGTGTAAAGGTGGAAGCTTACGATGGACTGACCGTCGACTTTGCTTTGCAACATGAAGCACAGGTCATTATTCGCGGTATCCGTACCGTACGCGATTTTGAGTACGAAGAAACCATTGCCGATATCAACCGTAAGCTTTCGGGCATTGAAACCATTCTGCTTTTTACAGAACCGGAACTTACTTCAGTAAGCTCCACTATCGTTCGCGAGCTTCTCCAGTTCGGAAAAGATGTAACTCCTTTCTTGCCGGAGGGCATGGATATTAATTTGTAGTAGATAAAATAATCTTGTGAGGTAATATTCCTCAAGAAATGTAAAATGACTTTTTATGTATCATTACATTTCTTGAGGATTTTTTTTGTGTCTTTATATTATTTTATTTAAATTGGCGGCTCTTTTGAAATAGAAAGTAATATTAATGTTGGCTTGTGTTATTTAATTATTAATTAATATCGGCTATTTATTTACTATTCGTTGTTTTATTTCGTGTAATATTAATTATCTGTTATGTACAATAGATGTAAACTTTTTTAGATAAATTAAATTAAGGAGGAAGTGGATTTATGAAGAAGAAACACATTGGTGCCGACAAGCATCGTAGATTGCTGTTTGGGGGGATGGCTGTACTCACGTTTATGACTTGTACGAATATGCCTTTAGAAGTACAAGCAAGTGATTTTAACTCTACAAATAGTATATCAATAGATAAAACATTAACTGTAAAAGGTTGTGTTACTGATGAGAATGGAGAACCCATTATAGGTGCCAACGTAATTGTGAAAGGAACAGGACGTGGTACGATAACAGATATTGATGGAAAGTATGTATTGAAAGTAGCTCCAGGTGAAACATTGGTTTTTTCTTTTGTTGGCATGGAGAACAAGGAGATAAAAGTAAAATCTTCTCAAACAGTCATCAATGTAGAAATGAATTCCAATACCACTATGTTGGAAGATGTGGTAGTAACTGGTTACCAGACTCTGTCTAAAGAGCGTGCAACAGGTGCTTATTCTGTATTAACAGAAAAAAGTACAAAGGGAAAGTTGGAAACTAATATTATGTCTCGTATTGAAGGAATGGTGGCTGGTATCAATCGTACTGCAAACAGCGATGAATCCATAGTCATTCGTGGTATTACCACTATTAATGAAAAAACAACTCCTCTTTATGTGGTAGATGGTATGCCTTTTGAAGGTGATTTGTCTTCTATAAACCCTTCCGACGTACAAAATATAACAGTATTGAAGGATGCTGCAGCAAGTTCTATTTATGGTGCGAGAGCAGCAAATGGAGTTATTGTAATTACTACCAAACGTGGTCAGCAGGGTAAAACCCGTGTAACTTATGATGGAAGTGTAAAGTTTACTCCCAAACCCGATTTGGACTATTTGAATTTAATGAGTAGCTCTGAATTGGTTGATATGCAGATAGAGGGATTCAATTATTATCATACAGATTATGAAAACCTTAATAAGCGAAGTTCTTTAAATCCTGTAGTTTCTTTGCTCTATCAACATGAACAAGGGCAATTGTCCGATCAGCAACTTGCAGATGCATTGGTGCCTTATCGTACAATGGATAACCGGAAACAGATAGAAGATGAATTTGCCCGGGTAGGTATTGTACACCAGCATAATGTGTCAATTTCAGGAGGAACTGAAAAGAACCGCTATATAGCATCTGTCAATTATACCGGTGACTATGGTAATCAAAGATATCAAAGTTCCAGCCGCTTGGGTTTCAATGTAAAGGATGATATGCAGTTCTTTAATTGGCTGTCGGCATATGTGGGTGTTTCCGGTAGTTTTACAAAAAGCAAGGGAGATACAGGAGCAGAAAGCAGCTATGTGTCTTTGATGCAAAGCTATCCCAGTTACTATATGCTAAGAGATGAGGCTGGAAATGCTTTGAACTGGCAGACAGGAAAATCTGATTATGAATTGGATCGTTTGCTCTCCATTGGATTGATGGATGAACACTATAATCCGATTAATAACCGTTCGTTGGAAAGCTATGAAAACAACAGCAACTACTACGTATCTTTGCTGGTTTGAATTTTAAGCTGATGGAAGGTCTTACATTTGATCTGAAATATCAGACAGAAAGTACCTTTAGTAAGAATCGCACATTGTACAGTGGCGAGTCCTATAAAGTTAGAAATATGGTGAATGATGCAGCTCAATATGATGCCGCAAGTCAGACACTTACTTTGAATATACCTAAAGGCGGGCAGTTGTCGGAAAACAGAGGAGATATTTATGCTTATACATTACGTGGTCAGTTGAACTTCAATCGCACCTTTAAAGAAAAACATAGTGTAACAGCCTTGGCGGGTGCAGAGCGCAGATTAGTTCGTTCGTCTTCTACCAATGCTTATTATTTAGGTTACGATGATAATAGTCTGGCATTTACTCCTATCAATCCATTGATATTTGAGCCTTTGAACGGAACAGAATCTTTGAATGGTTATTTTAATTGGGGCTATACCAATTATAACTATTTGCAATATGATGAAGACCGTTATGTATCATTTTATTTAAATGGTTCTTATACATACGACGAACGCTATTCTTTGACAGCAAGTATGCGTATAGACCAGTCTAACTTATTTGGTACTGATCCTAAGTATCAGTATCGTCCTTTATGGTCTATCGGAGGAAGCTGGCAGTTAGGTAACGAAGAATTCATGAAAGATCAGGAATGGATTGACCGTTTGAATGTACGTCTTACATACGGTATTGGTGGTAATGTTCCCAAGAGTGCAGGCCCTTATTTGAGTATTGAAAATACTGGTTACAATAGTTGGGTAAACGGTATCGGTTCTACTATTTCCAATCCGCCCAATGATCAGTTGCGTTGGGAGAAAACTTCTTCTACCAATGTGGGTGTTGACTTTTCAATTTTCCGTTCCCGTTTAAGTGGTAGCATTGATTTCTATCATAAATATACCACAGACTTGTTGGGAACACGTAATGCAGACCCTACATTGGGCTGGGCTACTTTGTTGCAGAACTATGGTACGATGTACAATCGTGGTGTAGAAATTTCTTTGCAAAGTATTAATCTGGAAACTAAAGACTTTACTTGGGGTACTAATTTTACGTTTAGCTATAACAAGAACAAATTGCTTAATCTGGAAGGAACAAAGGAAAGTGTATTCAATTACTCTGCTTACAATGTAGCTGCAGTAGGTTATCCTTTGAACAGCTTGTTCAGTTACCGTTATGCAGGATTAAGTCCGGAAGACGGAAGTGTACTGGTATACGACAAGGATGGAAACAAAGTTTCTCAGGTAAGTTCTGTAGAAGATTTGGTTTATTCCGGTACACGTACTCCAAAATATTCGGCATCGTTGAAGAACTTCTTCCGTTATAAAGACTTTGATTTGTCTTTCATGTTCGTGTACTATGGAGGTCATGTAATGCGTGACATCACTTCTTCTTATCTGTCTGGTGCTCCTAGTGCCAATTTGAATCGTGTAAACTTGAATCACTGGAGAAAGCCGGGAGATGAAAATATTCCGGGAGTTGGACCGGCATTCAATCGTAATATGTATTATACCAATGCTCAGGCATGGTATTCTGCCGATGTACACGTCAAACGTGCCGATTATATTAAACTTCGTGACATTTCTCTCAGCTATAATTTGCCTAAGAAATGGTTACGTAAATATGCAATAGAGTCTGCTTCTGTGATTTGTCAGATAAGCGATGCATGGTGGTGGGCTGCCAACGGTGATATTGATCCGGAAGCTTATTCGGCTACAGGTGGTTATGGTAGAGGTGAATTGACATTGCCTAACCCTACTACTTATACATTAGGTTTATCTGTTAATTTTTAATTGAATACTCTTATGAATAAAAAAATATTGTTTTTAGGGGCTGCTTTATGTTTCTCCCTTACAGCTTGTAATGATTTCTTGGATATTAAACCCAAAGGAATTGTCATTCCTGAAACATGTGATGACTATGAAGCATTGCTCAATGATGCTCAATTGATGAAAGCTTCAGAATCTTATCCTATTTATATGACCGATGACATTCTTCTTTTCGAAGATGATGATATGACAGGAGGATTCAACGGTATGGAGCTTCCTCAGCAGCGCTTGTATACCTTCGACTCCAAGGTATTTGGAGATGGAGAAGATGATGGTTTGTGGACTTATTCTTATCAGCGCATTTATACCTATAATGTAATTATCTCGGATATAATGCAGTCTACCGGTTCTACGGAGAAACATAAAAAGGAAGTGTTGGCTGAAGCGTTGGTTGGACGTGCTTTTGAATATCTGACACTGGTCAATGCCTATGCAAAACATTATGATCCCCAAACAGCTTCTACAGATTTGGGAGTACCTCTGAGATTGGATAAAGACATTAATAAAACCAATTTGACTCGTGCTACCGTTCAGGAGGTGTACGACCAGATAAAAAGCGATTTGGATCAGGCTGCCCCTAATTTGCCCGATCGTCCATTACTCAATGCCTATCGTGCTTCCAAACCTGTAGGTTATGGTATGCTTGCCCGTATGTATCTGTATATGGGCGATTATCAGAAAGCATTGGAAAATGCCCGTCTTTCGTTGGAGAACAACTCATCGTTATTGGATTTGCGTCAGTATAATGTCGTTAATCCGGAACAATACTTCGGCCGTACCGATTTGCCTCAGGAATTGGCAGACAGCCCGGAAAACATCTATATTCGTAAGATGCCTTATGTATATGGTGTCAACGCTTCCGTATATGGTTCCGAGGATTTATTGTCTCTCTACGACCAGGAGAACGACAAGCGTTTCTTGCTCTATTTTACAAGAAGATTGGGAACTGTAACCTGTGAAGCAGATCTATATGCCCCCTATGTAAGTTTCAATGTAGCGATGGGTACTCCCGAAATCTATCTGATTGCAGCAGAGTGTGAGGCTCGTATCGGATCGAAAGACCAGGCAATGAACTATATCAATACCTTGCGCGACAACCGTATTCTGAACAATAAAGCATTAAGTGCAAAAGACAATGCCGAAGCATTGCGTATTGTGTTGGAAGAAAGAAGACGAGAGTTGACAATGGTGGGTTGTACACGTCTGATTGACTTGAAACGCTTGAACCGCGAGCCGGAATTTGCAAAAACAATCACTCATACAATCAATGGAACAGCATACAAACTTGAGCCTAATTCACCCAAGTATGTATTACCTATACCGCCTACCGTATTGCGTTACAATCCGAATATGCCGGATAATCCTAGAGACTGACATAAAAATAAGATTTTGATATGAAAATAAAATACTGGAGTATGGGAGTTGTATCGGCATTGCTGATCAGTGGATGCCAGATGCAATCTCCTGTACTAGAGGGAACATTAGATGCCATACAGGCTGATTCGTTATACCTTTATCAGGTTACAAACGATTGGTATGGAACATTGGAAAAAGAAGCTGCTATACCGGTAAAAGACGGAAACTTTACATATTCTCTGGACAGTTTGAAGTCTGGTTTGTATGCACTGGCTTTAGAGAATCAGGAAATGTCCCGGGTTACTCATTTTGCAAAGTTCTTTATTGAACCTGTACCCATGAAGGTTACCGTACGTCAAGGCGATTACGAGGAACTGGATTTACAGGTCGAAGGTTCTTCTTTGAACGAACGGTATACATCTTTTATACACGGATTGAACGTTGCAGGCAATAAGGTAATGCTGGATTCGTTAGACCGTGCTTTCTATGCTGCACGCGATAAAGGTGATACAGCACTGATGGCAAAGATTAAAACAGAGTCTATGCCTTATTACGACAAGAGCAGAGAACAGTCCCGCTTATTTATTGACCAGGCTATATTAAAGGAACAGCATACCGCCTTTGGACTTTATCTGTATTATACTTACCGTTTTCAGAATCAAACATTCAATACGGTAGGAGCAATCGATACAGTATTTCAGCATTTGCAGGAATATCCGGATGAAGCCCGTCAGATGGTGTTCTATTCTCGTATTACCGATACTTTGGAACGCTTCAGAAAGTGCGCCATAGGAAGCAAAGCCCCTTTTATTGAAGGAGTCGATGCCGATGGCAAGCAAGTTTCTTTAGACAACTTCAAAGGCCGTTATGTATTGGTCGATTTCTGGAGTTCCGGATGTCATTGGTGCCGCCTGGAAACCCCTCATCTTCAGAAAGTCTACGATGCCTTTAAAGATAAGAACTTTACCATACTGGGAGTTTCTTCCGATTACAGAAAAGAAGACTGGTTAAGGGCTATAGACGAAGATAAAAGTTTCTGGAATCAGATTATTGTACCGAGAAAAGAAATCCGTCCTTTGATGGATCGTTATTGCATTGTAGGAATCCCTCATATCATATTGGTAGATCCCTCCGGAGTAATTATTGCAAAAAATTTGCGTGGCGAAGATATATATCAAACAGTAGAATCATACATTCAAAATAATTGATAAGATGAAAAAGATAGCTTATTTTCTAGCTATGGGAACCATAGCCTTTGCAGCCTGTACAGAGCAGGCAAAAGAACAGCCCACTACAGTCCATTTAAAAGGTCAGCTCATTGATATGGGCAGTACAGAAGTAACCATGAAATACGATGGTGCGGCAAGTATGTTGGGCGACAGTCGCGATATACATTTGATAACCGATGCAGAAGGCCGTTTCGATACAATTGTTACCATTACCGAGCCTACTTACTATTCCATCAGTCGCAATACATTATATCTCACCCCAGGCGATGATATGACTGTAAAAATAACTCCCCACAATAAAGAAGCAGAATTTCAGGGAAAAGGAGCAATAGCCAATAATTATATGAAGTATCGTCTGTTCCCTAAAGGAGGCTCCTTTTTGGAGGCAGGAGAAAATCTGAGAAAAGACTTTGCTTCCACCAAAGCATTGGTAGACAGTCTGGCTCAGGTACGTCAGCAGCAGTTGGATGCACTCGATAGCGTTTCTTCCGAGTTCAAGGAACTGGAAACAATGCGTATCAAAGCCGATGTATTAAATAGCTATATCAGTTATGCCAGTTATTCGGGTATGATGTATAAAGCCAAGACAAAAGAGGAAGCCAAGGCTATGTATGATGAATTTAGAAGCCAGCTTACCCCTTATGTGCAACCCATCTTTTCACAATTGAATCAAGACAAATATCTTGATGTAGCAGTAGTACGCAATGTGTTGGGATATATAGCAGAAGACTCCGGTACAGAGTGGGGAAAAGGTATAACATTGTCTGCCAAGACCAAAGAACTCTACGATGCAGAAAAATATGTTGATATATTAAGAAAAGAAATCAATACGCAGGTAGCAGACAGTGTCCGCCAATACATTGCTACAATGAAGCATGCAGAATTTGCTACAGAAGTAGAAGCGAAGCTGAAACAGGCTTCCCGCTTACTTCCCGGACAGCCAGCCTTCGATATCGAGATGAAAGATGTAAACGGTAAGGTATGCCATTTAAGCGACTTGAAAGGAAAGGTTTTATATGTAGATTTATGGGCAACATGGTGCGGTCCGTGTTGTGCCGAATCTCCTCATTTCGAGTCACTGAGTAAAGAATACCAGGGAAAAGACATCGTTTTTGTACCGATTTCTACCGATACGAATAAAAAGGCTTGGTTAGATTATATCAAGATGCACAAGAAAGAGCTGACACAGTATAACACAGTCGATCCCAACATCCGCAGTCAGTGGGGTGTACTCTATATACCCCGTTTTCTGGTCATCGGCAAAGACTTCAAGATTATCAATGCTTATGCACCGGTACCTTCCGATAAAGCCAATATCAAGGCACTGCTGGATGCTGCTCTTGCCCAGAATTAATCCTTGAAATCATACACAGTCAAAAATGCCATTCCCAACAAGGTATCTTCCTTTGTCCGGAATGGCATTTTTATTTTATTCTCTGTAATATACGCTGCTATTTTGAATTTATTGTACCTTTACGCTCTCACTTCAAGATATAAAAGTATGAAAGCAAGTAAATATCTCTGTTTTTTTCTCTTTTGTTTGTTCAGCCAGATTCTTCTGGCCCAGAATAAACTTCTCGATTCCCCTTCCCGCAAGCTCCAGCTGGCAGAGTTTGCCATAGCCAATTTGTACGTCGATAAGGTAGACGAAGACAAGATGGTGGAAACAGCCATTGTCAGTATGCTGGAACAACTCGATCCACACTCTACTTACTCCAATCCCGAGGAAGTGCGTAAGCTGAACGAACCGTTGCAAGGCAATTTCGACGGCATCGGCATCCAGTTCAATATGGCTACCGATACCCTGTTCGTCATTCAGCCGGTATCCGGAGGTCCATCCGAGAAAGCAGGTATTCTGGCAGGCGACCGTATCATTCAGGTAAACGATACCCTGATAGCAGGTGTCAAGATGAGTACCGAAGAAGTGATGCGCCGCTTGCGTGGAAAGAAAGGAACAGAAGTCAATCTGAAAATTATGCGTAGGGGAGTAGACGAACTGCTTTCGTTTACCGTCAAGCGCGACAAGATACCTGTATACAGTCTGGATGCCTCGTACATGGTTACCGATAAAACAGGCTACATCCGTATCAACCGCTTTGCAGCTACTACGGGAAAAGAATTCTCCGAAGCCCTTTCTTCTTTGCAAAAACAGGGAATGAAAGATCTGATTCTCGATTTGCAAGGCAATGGAGGCGGTTATCTCAATGCCGCTATCGACCTTGCCAACCAGTTTTTGGACAAGAAAGAGCTGATAGTTTACACTGAAGGACGGAGAAACCCCCGTTCCGAGTTCCGTGCCGAAGGAAACGGACGCTTCCGCAAAGGCCGTCTCATTGTATTGGTCGATGAGTTTTCAGCTTCTGCCAGCGAGATTGTGTCGGGTGCGGTGCAAGACTGGGACCGTGGAATGATTGTAGGCCGTCGTACCTTTGGAAAGGGACTGGTGCAACGTCCGGTCGATTTGCCAGACGGCTCTATGATACGCCTTACAGTAGCCCGTTATTACACACCTTCGGGACGCTGCATACAGAAACCCTACGAAAGCATCGAACAATACAACCGCGACTTGATAGACCGTTACAACCGCGGAGAAATGTTGAGTGCAGACAGCATTCATTTTCCCGACTCGCTCAAATATACCACTCATAAGTTGGGACGGACTGTATATGGGGGAGGTGGTATTATGCCCGACTATTTTGTTCCGATAGATACCACGATGTATACCGATTATTATCTGGCTTTGCGCGATAAGGGAGCCATTATGCAACTCAATCTGAAACTGATGGACCGTCATCGTACCGAATGGCTGAAACAGTATAAAACCTTTAAACGCTTTAACAAGGAGTTTCAGATAACTCCTGCCATGCTGGAAGAACTGAAGGAAATAGGTAAGTCTGTGGGAGCCGTTTATAAGGAAGAAGAGTATCAAACCGCCCTTCCTCTTCTCAAAACACAGATGAAGGCATTGATAGCCCGCGATCTTTGGAATATGAGTGAGTACTTCCAGGTGATTAATACACAGAACAGCAGCATGCAAAAAGCCTTGGAATTGCTCCAGAAGCCGGGAATGGATTTCCCTGTACGTCAATAGATGTTTGGGGTTGAAGAGTATCAAGTGCGCTGGACGTACCTCCCGGTAATTTAAAATGCTACTCCCTTCGTATTCTGTACGAAGGGAGTAGTATTTGTTTTATCAATCATCTTTCCATATAGTTTCAAATTCTTTATTCCATTTTTATTTTCAACTTGATATCTAAGAGATTTTGGTCGTCTTCTTCATAAAAGTCTAATACAATTTCTTCTCTACCATCTTGTCTTGTGAGGATGATTATTCCATTTGGATTATCATCAAATTTGAAATCCCAATTAAAAGCAGATAGATTTGGAATCATGTATAATCCACAATTTGTACTTTGGTCCAACCAAATGAAGTATGGTACATTTTCATCTTGGGTTATAGAGTGTACAATTTCCTTTAATTTCCTTTTGTCCTCAAAAGGAATTGTTTCTTTGTATACACATAACCAAGATTTATTTCGTGATAAAAAATCATCCGTATCTACGATGCTTAATAGCTGATTGGTTGTAACCTCAGTTTTTAGAATTCGTCTTAGAGTATTTAAATACTCTGGTAGGTAATTGACTTTGCCAAATAATCTTCTCCTTTTCTGTTCGTATGTTTCGTTGTGCATCTATTCCCCGATTAATGTTAAAGGTAATATTTGTTTTATTTTATAAGGGCGACTTTCGGACGGAGACCATTTGAATTTTTCTTGGAATAAAGCTATTATTTCATTTTGTAAGGTAATAGGAATGGATTGCTTTCTCCATCCTTTGACCGTTATGTCTATAGCATTTCCTTGTCTGTCAATATAGAAATCAATTAGAATTTTTAAAGTATCCATTTTTTCTTTTTTCATAAAAGGCAGGCATCTTTGTCTGATGCTGTCATAAAAAAGTGATTTTTTCATGAGTAAAAGAGGAGAATGCTGTATTATTGTATCGTTTAGCACGTTCTCTCCCTTTGAAATAAACTCTTTTATTTTATCAATAAACAAATGATTGATTTCATAAAGGCTGTCCCTGTATTGTAAACTATGATTTCCTATACATGTAACTTCTACTCCTTTTGGAGTAAACATATAGATTTTGCATCTAACATCAACAGGATATTCAGTTGTGTATTTATCTTTTAGTAACATTTTCTTAAACTCGGTAAGGTATATTGAGTCGCGCAATATGACCTTTTCATAAGGTAAAGAGGACTCAAAATTATTACAGTTGATTCCAATTGTTGTCATGAGATTAAAATCTACATAATGTATAAGAATACTGTCTATATGATGAATTTGTGGAGTTATTGCTTGTAGTTTTAAATTAGCGAAAACGGTCAGTATAAATATAAATAAGGCATTCTTCATAGAGGATGTAAATTAAACTGTGTCAGCAAAGTTAATATTTTATTCGGCAGTGTATAGACAGATTTTAAAAAGATAGCTGCCTAAAATTTAAGCAGCTATCTTTATTATCACGAATGAATTATATTGGGGTTACTTTCGCTGAATCTTTTCCTTATTTATGTAAGATTAGATATCAATCATCTTTCCATATAGTTTCAAATTCTTCTTTGGATATAAAATGTCCATATCGCCAATTGGTATCATAAAATTTAATTCTGTCGATATTGGATTCTTGATTGCCCGCTGATTCTACAGATAATACAGTTGTGCCATCTTCGGAAAGAGTAAGTCTTTGCTGTAAACTGTCACCCACAAAATGGTAATATACAATGGTTTTATCTTCTTCTCTTTTCAGGTAACTGTGGTAATCCGGCAATGGTTTCCTTTTTATAATTTCGTATTCTACTTGAGTATAGATATAATATCCGCTTTTCATACGCATTACGATTTCATTGTATGGAAATACCTCCCCTTTTTCTATTAGATTTTCATATTCTTTGGAAAGAGTACCAATTTTTATGAACGGTTCATTGATATGCCATATCCACCAGTTTTCAAGAGGATTGAGAGGGATGATAGTCCAAAGTCCGTCTATTTTTTCCGTAGTGTCTCTTTGAGTGTATCCAAACCAGATTTTCTGTAGCCCTTCTAACCCCAATTCCTTTGCTGTCCCTATTTTATACCATGCATTAAAGTAAATTCCCGCTCTTAACACGGTATGTGCATAAAATGCCACCTCATCTTTTATTATATCGTTTATAACGGGTTTATATTCCATGGGATAATGTGTTTTGAACACGCGTATGACAGAGCTGTTCAGTTGAGTCATATCCTTTGCTATGTACTGGAAAAAGCATTTGAATTTTCCTTCAATTTCTGCGCAAAATACATTGCCTATTCTTGTAACGATTCTTTTTGCCATTTTCGAACAGATTTTTTAGTGTGGGAATTATCGATTCATGATATAGTATACGGCATCATAATGATCCAATCGGCAATACAAGCCGTGTTGGAATAAGAGATAAATTATATAATCAATTTCAGGAAATGTCAAATCTTCATTAAACACATTGTCTGAGGTGAATTTTTTGATTATTCCATCTATACCTTCTGTTTCGTATATGGATTTTATATGTGGTATCTCTTTAATTATACTTGCCTTGCAATCTTCAAAAGTGTCGTTATATACATAGATGTATTTTTTCTTTATGATAGCATCGTATAGTTGGTTTGAAAAGATTTCCCAGCTTATCAAGTCGCTGCGATTAACAATATATTCAAAATCATCAGATCCCATACATATTAAAGCCGAGTCTTGTCCTGAACAGATAGGAATAATGATCTCTGCATTGCCGCGTGTAGAAGGTTGTTCCGTGATAATATCATACAATAAATCCTTCTTTTCCAGTGCACAATTCGTGAATATGCAGGCAATCAGTAAACAGATAATGTATTTCATGGCTCGTTCGAATAATTTTTATTGTTATTAGGTCTATAAAAGCTCTAATAATCCCAATCGGGGAGAATAAATCGAAGTTAATAGACTAATTAATAATATAAAAGCATTTATTCCTATGATAATAGATAGAGATTCCATCCATTTTATTTTTATGTTTTTATGATTGTATTGTACTACTTGAGTATCAGCAGCATAATCTCCTAATCTCCTGCCTTTTCTATGATAGAGCATAAATAATAAATCAATAGGCCCCAGTAAATAGAATAAGTTTCTTAACAAACATTTTATGGGACTGGCTACTTGTCCGGTTTTACAATCAATAACTTGTTGTTTGAGTATAATTCTTCCTATACTTCTTCCATTAAAACAATCTTTGTATAAGAAAAATCCTTCGGCAAACCATATCCAATAGTTGGGCTCCATATCCGTAATACCAGCTATTGCAAAAATGAACATTAAAATAATAAGTACGATTACTGCAGCAATGAAATCAATAACCATTGCAAAATATCTTTTAATAAACTCCATACTACTTAATCAGTTAAATGTTTTGATTACTAATAACTCTTTTTTTGCAAGGAGTTATCTTTATTTTTGTTGAATACTATTCTTTGTGTGTAAGGATATCTATCATTTTTAAATCATTGATTTGTTTGGCAAAATCCAATGGAGAGCGATTGGCTTTGTTCTTGTTCTTGCATTCTATTGGTCTATAAATTTCAATATCTAAAAAATATTGAAAGTCTTCTTCATAGAAATCTAATACCAATTCTTCCTTTTTATCTTGTCTGATAAATACAATGATTCCACTCTTTTCATCTTCATATTTGAAGTTCCAATTGAAAACCGATAAATTAGGGATAGGTAGTAATCCACATTCTTTTACATTGGTTAGTTCCATCATATAGTTGGTATCCCAATCCAGTAGTTTCGACCACACTATTCTTTGTAAATTCTCTTTGTCTTCAAATGGGATTGTTTCCTTGTAAAATAAAGTATCGGAGTTAAAGTCTATTTGTTCTAAAAAGCAGTCTGTTTCTACAATAGAAAGAAGCATATCGGCTGTAACTTCTATATTCAATAGTTTATTGAGCTGTTGTAAGTATGCAGGTAGAAAGTTGACTTTGCCAAATAATCTTCTCCTTTTCTGCTCGTATGTTTCGTCGTGCATCTTTTCCATTTATTGTCTTTTGTTACTTTTTGCGTTTATGCTTTGGATTGAATTAGCAAAATGGCAATAATTGATATCTAATATCCATAAAATCCTTTAAGGTCATCTTCGTTTGGAGGAAACATAAAAAACTGTTTGGCTATAGATGACATAGCTGATGAAAGTTCTTCCAGTTCTTTTTGAGCTTTTTCTTCTCCGTATAGTAACATTGTATAATGGCAATATGTAGCAACAGCCATCATGTAATCTCCTTTTGATAGCTTTTGAGGGTCATCTGATTGTAAGTATTCTAAAATTTCCTTTTTGTGATTATCAATGTAGGTTTTTATGATAGAAACTATTTTGTGTAGATATTTCTTTTCACCTTCCTTGTCATTTTTTGCATGGCATTGCATTGCTTTAAAGCGATTTTTTATAACGATTAAATACGGATAGTCTTTTATGTATTCATATTTATTTAAGGAATATACATACTCAACCGCCTTGTCGTATTCTCCCATTTCAGCTAAAATACCTAATTTCCCTAATTCAAAATAATAGAGTTTTGAATACCCCTTTTCGATAGCTTCTTCTACCAGATAGAGAGCCGAGTCCAAATACTCTTTATGTTTTGGGGAAGTTGTTTGGTACATAAAGATATATTGTGAAGATTCTTCTTTGTAATTTTTAAATAGAGAATCTACCAGTACAGAGTCGGCAGATGACAAGTCTGCCTTTTTTGCTCCATGATTCTGACAGCTTACAAAGACGACGGTTAGCAATAATATTTGTAATAGTCTTTTCATTTTAGTATAGATTAAAACAGGTTCTTTAGTGAAGATAAGGTGCGGAGATGCTTTTATAATTTCTCATTACCTTCGTAATCATAATATTTTAAGGTATTGCCAATTATCCAATTATTGATAAAATCAATAAGACTATTATTTGTGATTTCCGGCAAATCAGTTTCGCTATATTCATAGTCATGTTGCCAAAAGACAATCTGATTGGAAAATCCTTGGTTTGTTTTTATTCTTGTATCAAAACAATAGGAGTTTCCGAAACCATCAGGACTAAAAGGTATCAGATATTCATATTGAGGGTTTATCACCTCGTAATGTTCAAATTGATACGCGTTTACCAGATCATATTTATTTTTTGCAATACCAAGTACTTCATCTCCCATCAGGCTAAATCCATTTGTAATACTTAATAAATATTTATAATCCTCAGGGAGAGGTAAATTAAACTTCGATTCGAATCGAGCTATTTCTTCTGTTTCTATCGGAGCATTCAGTTCTAAAATATCGGGTGAAAACTTTAATAACTCCTTTATGGTTTGATCGACTTCTTTTTTCATAAGCTGAAAACAATATAGAGGGTATTTTTCATAAATACAGGTGCTCACTCACAAATTTAGGAAATTATATTTTATTTCCTTAATGTTCAAGTTCACATTTTGGGTAAGATTTCTGTTCTCATCGTAGGTGTATTCCGTTTCTCTATCTGCCCCGTCCTTGAATTTTAGTTCTTCGTTATATTATACAGAGCCTGCTGTATTGTCGGTTACTTTCGTCAGTTGATTCCCGTTGTAGGTCAGTGCGAGATTGTTTATTCAGTCCGTCATTCTGAACAGAATTACGGTCTCCTCTCTGTAGGGTTGGCAGGTGCTGTATTAATGGTAACTGAACTTGTATTCATAGAGTATATATAAGTTATGGTTGGCTTGTATTTTGAGTTTCTACCCACATACTTTTAGCACTAATAAAAATGGAAGGTAAAGTTTTTCTATATTTGGCTCTTTCAATTAGAAATGTTTTAGTTTCTTCTTTTGTTGATAGGGAATCCAAATAAAAATGCTTGTGTTTATAATTGGGGAAATAACATTTCACATTATTGAGAGCACCTTCTCCCCACTCTTCATTAAAAATGAGTAAAGTAGAATCTCGGTCAATAAAAATATCTATTTCACCAAGGTTGGACATTTGTATATAATTTTGTTGTGGTGTATAGAAACTTAAATAAGGATATGGTGTTATATAACACTTTCCTCCCCATTTTTTCCATACAGTGAATGTCATCTCATTTATGTGATAAAAATGTCTATATTGTAGAAATATAAATATAAAAGTAATAACTACTATAGAAATTTTAGCCATGAAAATGGCTAAAGCCTTTAAAAAAGGTTTCCACATATTCGATAGATTTTTTCATAAATACAGGTGTTCACTCACAAATTTAGGAAATCCTTAATTCCGCAACACTATAATTTAACTTTATTTATAAGTTCCTGAGCAAC
>UQPQ01000014.1 GCA_900542985.1 uncultured Bacteroides sp. | reverse complement strand
GTATTAATTCAGCTGTTCTGGTACGTTCGTCTTCTGTTTGACAATTTGCCAATATTTCATTACGCTTGTCGGTAGTGATAACAAACGCTTCATTAAAGCCTGTTTTTATTCCGTAGTTAATTCGAATATCCCAATCTTTAAGTGGAGTGCCAACTGCTTCTATTTTACGCTTAATACTTTGTTCAATCGCAGATAATATAATCCAGCTATCATTCTCAGCGAAGTTACACTCCACAGCCTGTTGCTGCACTAAAACGCTCGTTATGTTTCTACCAAAAAGGTTTTGATATAGCGTGCTAATGTATTTCTATCAACTTTACATATTACAGCAATTTTCCGCTTAGATATATTTGCATTTAAAAGTTCCTGAATCAAGTTCCTTTTTTTATATAATTTGTATTTTTCAGGGGAGCTTTTCTTTCCTTTTGGACGGCCTAAAATTACACCCTCTGCTTTTTTTCGTGATAATGCTTCTTTGGTGCGTTGGCTAATTAGATTACGTTCAATTTCTGCCGATAAGCCAAAGGCAAATGCTAATACTTTGCTTTGAATATCCTCGCCTAAACGATAATTGTCTTTGATTGTCCAGACCCTACATTCTTTACTCATGCAAAGGTTAAGAATTTCCATTATCATAAAAAGATTTCTTCCTAAGCGTGAAAGTTCTGCACAAATTATAAGATCGTCCTTTTGGATTTGCTTGAGTAGTTTACCTAACTCTCTTTTGCTATAGGATTTTGTACCGCTGATGGTTTCTTCTATCCAACCATCAATTTTTAAATTTTCACGTTCGCAGAAATTATTAATTTCGAAACGTTGGTTTTCTACAGTCTGTTTGTCACTGCTTACTCTAATGTATCCGTAAATCATATTAAATTGTTTTATTCAATATGCTACGAAAGTATGTTATATGTTGAATAAAACTATGGTAAACCTAAATAAAGAAAAATAAATAATCCCCAGTTATTTTATTTTTGTTTCTTAATCGAAGTGATATAGTGATGGGAAACATCTTGATTTGTGTCATAAATATGTCATATATAAAAGAAAAAGGAGCTAAGTTTATTACTTAACTCCTTGATTTTCACCAGTCGGGGTGACTGGATTCGAACCAGCGACCACACGCCCCCCAGACGCGTACTCTAACCGGGCTGAGCTACACCCCGAATTGCGAGTGCAAAGGTAGCGCTTTATTTTAAAACAGCAAACTTTTAACCTACTTTTTTATTATTCATTTATGAACAGGGATGTGGATAAATCCATTGTAGAGATGAGTAGAAAAGTGGTTTTAGAAGAGCGTTCTCTTGTACATAAAACGCTTGTTGACAGGCTCACCCCATTGTCTCACAATAAAAGTCCAGCATATCAAAAATTTCTTCTTTACTTGCCGTTTGGTTGATGCGGATGTCTCCGATTCCTCCCAGCAGTGTGAAATTCACAGTTTCGGCAGAAGTGTTTTTTTTGTCATGCTTCATCAGTTCGTATAAAGTTTCATAATCCTTGCAACTGAATGGAAGTTTACCGTAATTTTCTTTTATGAAAGAGATGGTCTGGCGCATCTGTTCTTTTGGAAATCCTACTTTCAAGTGCGAATAATACAATTCGCATACAATACCCCAGGCTACGGCATAACCGTGTAATACCGGCTGTCCTTTCTTCAATGCAAAACTTTCGAAGGCATGTCCGATGGTATGTCCCAAATTCAGTGCCTTGCGTATACCCTTTTCAAACGGATCTTGTTCTACGATATTTTCCTTGATGGCAACCGATTGACCGACTAATGTCTGAAGGTGGGTATAATCAATGTGTTCCATATCGAAGCATACCAGTTCGCTCCAATGTTCGGGTTGACTGATGAGGCCGTGCTTCAGCATTTCTGCATATCCCGACAAAATATTGGCATGATCCAGCGATTTCAGAAAATTACAGTCTATCAGTACGCTGGAAGCAGAGGCAAATACACCGATTTCATTTTTCAACCCGTTGAAATTGATCCCGGTTTTTCCGCCTACCGAGGCATCCACCATAGCGAGCAGAGTAGTTGGTATGTTAATCATCTGAATACCACGCTTGAAAGTGGCGGCAGCAAATCCTCCGAGGTCGGTTACCATTCCTCCTCCCAGGTTTATCATTAGTGAGTGTCGGGTGGCTCCCTGTGTGCTTAGAGCGTTCCATACCTCACTCAAGGTATCCAGATTCTTGTGAACATCTTCTGCTCCGATACAGATTTCAGTAGCATTTTTAAGAAAAGGCAGCTGTTCAAGCAGAGGAAGACAATATTGATGGGTATGTTCGTCGGTCAATATAAATAATTTATCGTGTGGGCATTGGGCTACGGCCTGTTGCAGATCCGTTTCCAAATTCCGGCAAATAATGACATCTTGTTTACTCATGATTATCTTGTTTTTCCTGCAAAAATAGAAAAAAAGTCAGAAGAGAATGTGGGTTTACTTCTGTTTAATTAATTTTGTGGCAAATAACTAAAAAAGTGTATTATGAAAGGAATATTGCCTGCATCGTGTAGAATAATAGGATATGCCCTATTGATATTGTCTGTATTTGTACCGCTTCTGATGTATATGTTTGGAATGGTAGACGATACAAACCTGTTGTATGTAAAAATGAGTATGAAACTGGTTATCTGGCTTTCTTTGTTTATGGTTTTTCTGGCCAAAGCAAAAGAAGAAGATGCGGAGGCCGCTTCTTTACGCAGCAAGGCTATGCAATATGCGCTATATGTGTGGGGACTTTATTATATAGTTCTGCTGGTGAAAGGTGCAGTAGAGGGAGACTTGCAAGTGGCCGATAATTCAGTGGGAATTGTATATATGGTTCTGAATGTACTCGTTTGGGAATTTTTCTTGCAGAAGCGTCGCATGGAAAAGATGTTCAGAAGAAAATAAATAGAAAAAAGGGGAAGATACATTAAACCTTTTGGAGTTTGAAAAGTCAAACTCACATTGAAACAAGAAAGAACAGAAGAATGAAAAATTGGGTTTTAGTGGTTTTGCTGCTGTTCGGCTGGGGAGCTGTGTGGGCACAAAACAAAGGGGGAAAGAATAGTATATCGGGCACTGTGGTAGATGGGGATGATCAATCGCCTGTAATGCAGGCTACGGTTCAGATTCTTTCATTGAAAGATAGTACGATGATAACCGGTAATGTGACCGATTTGGATGGGAATTTTTCCTTGTCGGCTCGTCCTGGAAAATATTTGTTGAAGGTTTCTTTTGTAGGCTATTCTCCTACATTTAAATCAGTTGTACTGACACGTAATGTTCCTCAACTCCGGTTGGGGAAAATCGAGTTGCACTCCGATGCCATTATGCTGGATGAGGCTGTGATTGTGGCACAGGCACCGGAAGTGACTGCGGTGGCAGATACGTTGGTATACAATAGTTCGGCATACCGTGTACCCGAGGGGTCTGCACTGGAAGAGTTGGTGAAAAAATTACCTGGGGCAGAAATTGATGAAAACGGAAAGATTACCATCAACGGAAAAGAAATCAAGAAAATCATGATAGACGGTCAGGAGTTTTTTGCTGACGATCCGAATATTGCCATGAAAAACCTGCCGGTGAACATCATTGATAAGGTGCGTGCGTATGACAAACAGTCTGATTTGGCCCGTGTCACGGGAGTTGATGACGGAGAAGAGGAAACCGTGCTCGACCTTACTGTGAAGCCAGGTATGAATAAAGGTTGGTTTGGAAATGCCGATTTGGCTGGTGGTAACAAAGACCGTTATAGTGGAAAACTGATGCTGAATTATTTTAAGGGCTCCAATCAGTTTACTGTCATCGGTTCGGCCAATAATGTAAACGATAATGGATTTCCCGGAGGCGGTGGCGGTGGACACTGGCGTAAGGAGAATGGGCTGACTGCCATTAAAATGGGAGGATTTAACTTTGCTACAAAGAACGAAAAGCTGGAAGCTGGTGGTAGTGTGAACTTTAACTACAAGGATGCGGATATGCTGAGCAAGCAGTCTTCAGAAACTTTTGTTTCTACAGAAAATAGTTCGTTTCAGAATGCATTCGACCATACACGTAACAAAACAACCAATCTTACAGCCGACTTCCGTATTGAATGGCATCCGGATACGCTTACTACTTTAATCTTTCGTCCGCGTGTAAAGTATGGAAAAACGGATAATACCAATAATGTCAACTCGTATACATTTAATGAAGATCCCGGATACTCTACGGATGAATTGTTGTCATCCGGACAGGTGACTGATTTGGTACCCGAGGAGATTGTTGTCAATACGATTGTTAAAAATTCGCTTACAACCGGAGACGATGTAACTGCAGGAGGTTCGTTGATGGTCAACCGTCGTTTGTCTGACAATGGTCGTAGCCTTACTTTCCGTGGTAAATACAATTATACCAACAGCAGTAGTGAACAGTTCTCTACTTCGCTGACCGAGTATTTCCAACAGACTGATGAGGAGCGTTACGAAGAGCTTCGCCGTTATATCAATACACCGACCAAAACATCGGATTACAGTGCTCGCTTGATGTATAGTGAACCCATTTTCAAGGGAGGATTCTTGCAGTTAAGTTATAACTTCCAGTATAAACATTCTACTACGGATAATTTCACTTACGACATGCCCGATGGATGGAATATACATGATGAGGTGGGAGACCAAGGAGTATTGAATCCGGACTTGAGCAAGAATGCAACTTATAATTATTATAATCATCAGGTCGATCTTGCTTTGCGCTGGGTACGTGAGAAGATGCAGCTTAATGCGGGTGTCTCTTTCCAGCCGCAGAGTTCTACGCTTACTTATCAGAAGGGAGAGTATAATGTAGATACGGTACGTCATGTCTTCAATTTTACGCCGACCTTCCGTTTCCGGTATAACTTTTCTAAGACAAGCCGTTTGGAGTTGGAATACCGTGGACGAAGTTCACAGCCCGATATGGTCGACTTGCTGCCGATAAAGGATGATACAGATCCGCTGAATGTAAAGGTGGGAAATCCAGGCTTGAAGCCTACTTTTACCAATGAGTTCAAGTTGGAATACAATTTCTTTAATGCCGAAACGCAACGTGGTATGTTCTCGCATGTACGTTTCCAGAATATGATTAATGATATCAGTAGCCGCAGAACGTATAATTCTTCTACCGGAGGTACAGAAACCATGCCGGAAAATATCAACGGAAACTGGAATGTGTTTGGAGTGATGGGTACCAATACGGCTTTGCGTAATAAGAAGTATACCATCAATACGTTTACCATGGCAAACTATAGCAATATGGTGAGCTACATCAGTGATAAGGATGTGACGACTGATGCCGATAAGAATACTACCAAACAGTTGCTTTTGAGCGAACGTTTGCGTGGTACGTACCGTAACGACTGGTGGGAGTTCTCGCTGAATGGTTCTATCAGTTATACTCATTCGCGTAATAATTATCAGGAGAGCAACAACATGGATACGTATCAGTTCTCTTATGGTGCCAGCACCAATGTACGTCTTCCGTGGAATATGTCGGTATCGACCGATCTTTCACAGAATTCACGCCGTGGATATGCAGATGCCAGCATGAACCGCGATGAACTGATTTGGAATGCACAGATTTCTCAGGATTTTCTGAAAGGAAATGCAGCTACGGTAAGTCTTCAGTTCTATGATATTCTGCGTAATCAGAGTAATATCAGCCGTACCATTACGGCAGCCATGCGTAAGGATATAGAATACAATGCTATTTACAGCTATTGTATGGTACATTTTATTTATCGTCTTAATTTGTTCGGTGGTAAGGGAGCTCCTCGTCCTGCCGGAGGGCCTGCGTTTGGTGGTCCCGGACCGCGTCATCGCCGTTTTTAAGGTTTGATTCGGCTATTCATACTGTAAGATAACAGAACTATATTTCAATCGGCGTCGTCGGCTTTATAGTTGGCGACGCCGTTTTTGTGTTCAACGTCGTCGGCTGTACAGCCTGCACCGTCGGCGATAATACAGAGTTTGTCACTTCTTGTATTTTCATCTTTTTTGTGTAACTTTGGGAAAAGACAGGAGGAGGTTTTGCATATGGCTTTTCATTATTCCTGTCGCAATGTCCAATTAATATAGATATCTGTATGGATGGAATAGCTTGGAGTGAGATTTTCGGGACTTTTTTTTATATATTGTATTTTTTCATTGTCCTCTTCACCATATTTTCTCTGATACTGGACAACCGGAGTCCCATCAAGACCATGACATGGATTCTGGTTTTGTTTTTCTTTCCTGTTGTCGGACTGATATTCTATTTCTTTTTTGGAAGGAGTACACGTAAGGAACGCCTGATAAGTAGGAAGCGTTATATCCGTCTCAGCAAGCGTCCGATGGCTGAATATCAGTCGCAGGAGTCCTTGCAGGATGAAACCGGTAAGCCGAGACTGATGGCTTTCTTTAAACGGGTGAACAAGGCATTGCCTTTTGGCGGGAATAAAATGGAAATTTATACCGACGGGTATTCGATGTTGCAGGCGCTGATTAAGGCAATAGCCGGTGCACGGCATCACATTCATTTGCAATTCTATATTTTTGAGAACGATGCAGTAGGTCGTCTGTTGCGCGATTTGCTGATAGATAAGGCTCGTGAAGGAGTGAAGGTGCGTCTGTTGTACGACGACGTGGGATGCTGGAAGGTAGACCGGCTGTTTTACGATCAGATGTTGTGCGAAGGAATCGAAGTGCTGGGGTTCCTGAAAGTACGTTTTCCTTTGTTTACCAGTAAAGTGAATTACCGGAACCACCGGAAGATTGCCATTATTGATGGGAGGGTTGGCTTTATCGGAGGAATGAATATTGCAGAGCGGTATATCCGGGGCTTTTCATGGGGGAGGTGGAGAGATACTCATGTGCGCCTGTCGGGAAAAGCGGTTTATGGACTGCAAACTTCTTTTCTTACAGACTGGTATGCCATAGACCGCACATTGCTTACTTCGGCAGAATATTTTCCGAAAATGCGCGAAGAAGGAAATGTAGTGGCTCAGATTGTGACATCCGATCCGGTAGGTGAGTGGAAGGATATTATGCAGGGAGTGGTATTGGCCATTTGTAATGCACAGCGTTACATTTATGTGCAGAGCCCTTATTTCCTTCCTACTGAAGAGGTAATGAATGCCTTTCAGACAGCGGCACTGGCAGGAGTGGATGTAAGGGTAATGATTCCCGAACGTGCGGATACTTTCCTTACACACATGGGGTCATTGTCTTATCTGGATGAACTGATGGCTGCCGGTGTAAAAGTGTATATGTATAAAGCCGGATTTTTGCATTCCAAACTCATTGTATCCGATGATGAAGTGGCTTCTGTAGGTTCTGCCAATATGGATTTCCGTAGTTTCGAACATAATTTTGAAGCCAATGCTTTCTTTTATGACAAAGAAACAGCATTGGCTTTGAAAGAAATATTTTTAAATGATCAGCGCAGTTGTCTGTTACTCTCCCGTAAGCAGTGGGCTATGCGCGCGCGGAAACAGCGTGTCATAGAGTCTGTGGTTCGTCTGCTGGCTCCTTTACTCTAAAGAAAGAGAAGTTGACGCTTCCGTAGTGACGGTGCTCTACAAAGTTAGGATGATTTTCGAAATTCAAGTCTTTTCCGTGTTCCAGCACAAACAGTCCGTCTGGTTTCAGCAGCTCCTGCTTGAAGATAAGGTCTGGAATGGTAGCCAGTTCTTTCAAAGCATAAGGAGGATCGGCAAAGATAAAATCGAATTGCTCGCTACACTTTTCGATGTATTTGAATACATCACCTCTCAGAGGAAAACATTTGTCGGTTTTTACTTCACGCATCACTTTACTGATGAATGCATGATGCTGAGGGTCTTTTTCTACTGAAATCACCCGGTCGCAACCTCTTGAAACCAGTTCTATACTGATACTTCCCGTACCTGCAAACAGGTCGAGAGCCGTGATTCCGTCTTCAAAATCAATGTAGTTGTTCAGTACATTGAAAAGGTTTTCTTTGGCAAAGTCGGTTGTAGGTCGGGCTTTGAATGTATGGGGCACATCGAAGCGTCGTCTTTTATAAATACCACTAATTACTCGCATATCAGTAGAGATTGGATGTCAAACGGAACTTCTTCAATAGGAGTGTCTGTTGCACTGTGAAGTTCTGCCTGAGGATTAATAATGAATATCTTTCTTATGTATTTTTTCAGCTCGCCCATTAGGCTGTCCTGTTGGGAGAGATCACCTGTCAGGTGGAGTTCATCGCGTTCCTGGTCGTATCCCAACATTTTCCATACATTGAGCAGATAGTAGCAGGTATCTTCGGTGGTAGTCACCGGATAACTGTTGATGAGCTGTAGCTTTCCGCGGTCGAAGCAGAATAAATCAATGCTGTGCGGGTGCAGGTTAGCATATAGCTTGCTATTGTTTCCCAATCTGCTCTTGGCTGTCAGCAGTTCAATCTGTGGGCTGACGGCAGAGAAGAAACGTGTGGAGGCAAAATTATCTGTCAGAAACTGATGCGTCAGCTTGTCGATGGAAAAGAGGATTACCAGATTGCTTTTTCCCAGAATATTGCACAGTACAATTTCGTTGTTTTGCTTGGGCAGGTTCTGATAGAACAGACTTTCCATCTGTTCGTCTTCGAATATTTCCAGCGGTACCGGAGTATAACGCGAAGAATGAATCAGAATATTGGTCTGTTTGTATTTGTACTTCAGCTCTTCTGTTTCTGCCAGAAACGACTTTACGTTGGCTGCCATCGAGCGCTGGGTGTTGACCGCGTATTGCTTAAAGAATAATTTACTGTCGCAGAACGGGTCGTAGATAGAAAAAGAAAATCCATCCGTACTAAGACGGATGGATAAAGTATATTGTTCCGATTTTGTAAAATCGATCGATTCAATCATATATATTATTCCCAGTTACCTGCGTTGTTGTTAGGCTGTTCGATATCACCTACTTTCAGACCGCAGTATTTACCCAATTTGTTCTGCATGTCCTTCAAGTTAGCCAACTGCTGTGCATCCAAGTCGCCCAAATATACGTCGTAAGCAACCTGTGCCTGGAACAAGTTCAGAGGAGCACCAGATTTTGTAGTATCTTTACGGATAGCCATTTCGAATTTAGATCCGTTTCCGAATGGTACGTAAGCCAAAGAATCCGGGTTGAAACCTTTAGCAAAAATAGTATCCATTACGGCAACCCACATTGTATCACGACGGAAGTTCTGCAAGCCTTCTTTTTCTACATCTTTCCAGTTACCAGTCTTTTTAGCTTTGTTGATTAATTCCATAGCTTTCTTTTCTGTCATACCGTTATTCAACTGGTCGTCAGTCAAAGAACCTACTTTCATGATGAAAGGAAGTTTTGCAGTTTTAACGAAAGCAATCAGAGAGTCGAAGTCTGCTGTATATGCACCGTTGTGCATTGTACGATATTCCTGCTGTGCTTTGCGGATATCGATCAAGCGAGCGATAATTGCTTTTTCTCTTTCTTTTTTTGCTTCATCGAAGTTGATAGGACCCATGATACTGCCGTAGCAGATGTATACCAAGGCAACAACACAGGCAGCTAATACAAGATTAATAACTGTTTTCATGATAATATTTGTTTTTTTAGTTTATATTCGTAGCGCAAAAATAAAATAAATTACTTTAACCACGTCAAAGTTACGTGAACTTTTTATGCCGTGTTATGTTAAATAATGATTTGTCGCAGCAAATTAAGCGAAATTTTTCCTATAAACCAACAGAAGAACAAGATTTTACTATAAAATCTTTCGCCGACTTTTTATTTTCTTCGCAAGCAGATTCTGCTTTCATTCTGAAAGGGTATGCCGGAACGGGAAAGACTACGCTGATGGGGGCTTTGGTCAGAACCATGGGGGAGTTGAAGCGGAAGTGTGTATTGCTGGCTCCTACCGGTCGGGCAGCAAAGGTTTTTGCGCATTATGCAGGACATCCGGCTTATACCATTCATAAGAAGATTTATCGCCAGCGGGTATTTTCGAATGAAACGGACAATTTCACTATCAATCAGAATATGCATCGTCACACCTTATTTATAATAGATGAGGCTTCAATGATAGCCAATAGCGGGCTGGGAGGAATGGCTTTTGGTACAGGACGACTGCTGGACGATTTGGTGCAGTATGTATATAGTGGAGAGGGATGTCGGCTGATGATGGTAGGAGATACGGCACAGTTACCTCCGGTAGGCGAAGAGGAGAGTCCGGCTTTATCGGCTTCTTTTTTGCGGGGCTATGGACTGGAGGTTACGGAGTGTAGCCTGACACAGGTAGTGCGTCAGACAACTGATTCCGGTATTTTATACAATGCTACATTGTTGCGACAATATATTACAGAAGAGAATTTCTTTTCGCTTCCGGTGTTGAAGGCAACTGCATGCTCCGATGTACGGATTCTGCCGGGAGGAGAACTGATAGAAGCCATTACCGAAGCCTATGATACGGCAGGCATGGACGATACCATGATAATCTGCCGTTCCAACAAACGGGCCAATCTTTATAACAAAGGGATACGTAATTCAATCTTGTTCAGAGAAGACGAACTGAACACGGGGGATATGCTGATGGTGGCGAAGAATAATTATTATTGGGGAGCGGAGTGTAAGGAACTGGATTTTATTGCCAATGGAGATGTGGCTGTAGTACGTAGAGTACGCCGGATACGCGAGATGTATGGCTTCCGTTTTGCCGATGTTGTACTGACTTTTCCGGATTATGATGATTTGGAACTGGAAGTCAAGATTCTTCTGGATACCCTGCATTCGGATGCTCCTTCGCTTACGAAAGAGGAAAACGACCGTTTGTTTTATGCTGTACTGGAAGATTATGCAGATGTTCCTACGAAACGTGAACGTATGAAAAAGATGAAGGAAGATGCATATTATAATGCCTTACAGGTGAAGTATGCTTATGCCGTGACTTGCCATAAGGCTCAGGGTGGACAGTGGAAAAGGATTTTTCTCGATCAGGGGTATATGACCGAAGAAATGCTTTCGCCCGACTATTATCGTTGGCTTTATACTGCTTTTACCCGTGCTACGGAGAAAATCTATCTGGTAAATTGGCCGAAGGAGCAGACGGAATAGTCAGAACAAATGTATATTTTGTTGGGGAATTGTGTGAAAAAGGGGCGTCTTCGTATTTTGAATCAGCCCCTTGAATGTTGCAGTTTTTCAGCTTTTTGTCAGGTATTCATTGTTTTTTGCATGTCGAAATTTCTTAGTGTTCTATGGCGATGGTATGTTTTTTCATCAGTTTTTCGTGATGCTTCTCCCAAAGTCTGTAGCTGAGTAGAATACACAGAAACACTGTACTGATAATGCAAACCCATCCGAACAGTTCTTTCAGACTGATGAGAATGGTTTGCTCTGTAACCTGTGCGTAAAGAGCTTGTATGGAATGAGGAGACAGGCTGCTGTGTACCTGGTCCATTCTCAGACTGAGAAGTCCGATGTTTTCCTGACTCAAATGTCTGAGCCACCGGGTAAGAATGGCTGTTCCGAGTGGGGTAGCTATACTGGTACGGATAAAGCTTAGTACGCAAAGTCCTTGAAAGAAATGCTGGAAAGGAACACTCTTGGCAATGTAAATGGTCAGTGCAATATAAAGTATACCGTTTCCTACACCTTTCAGATAATTGGGCAGGTACAGGCTTTCGATATTCAGTGTAGGATAAATAAGAAAATACATGTAGTACTGATAAATAATAATCAGTATAAATCCTACTGAAATGAGAAGCTTGAAGCCTTTACGCAAGACTACCTGGCGGTAGAATACAACTGCTGCTCCCGAGAGAATACCGATAAATACACACCAGTTGATAGATACAGAATTCAAGTCGTCGTAATGCAGAATGGAAGTCATGAACTGGCTCTGCAGAACCGAAGAGGTGGTAAGAAGCAGACACATCGTGAGAAACAGGAACAGAATAACCGGAAAGTTGCGGTAACGGAATACCTTGGGTGAGATATACGGGCGGCGCACTGTGCTCATGCGGTTGATGTTGATGAGCAGGCAGAGCAGGGCAATGACGATACAGGCGCGTATTTCTACACTGTCTAGCCAGTCGTGATATTCACCGTAGATACAAATATAAACTACAGCAAACAGCATCACTCCCCAGAGTATACCACTTAGCCAGTCTATACCATACAAGGGTATTTTCTTTCCCGGGCGATAGGGGCGGGTAAGAAAGAATACACAAAACCATACAATGACCAGCAGACCGATGACAAACCAGTGCATATAATGCCAGTTGGCCCACTCGGATATATGAGTGGCTACCAGACCGGACAACTGGATACTTTCCAGTACGATGATATAGATAACCGGATAGAATACAGAGAAATTACCGGAAGGAGTCACACTTAGGCGGATGTTGGAGAAACATTCGAAGGTTCCCCACATACGGAAAAAACCGGAAATAAAGCAAATGAAAATCAAAAGCGGAATTTGCCGTGTATGCATGGTGATAAGGTTGCATACTATCAGTACGCAACATACTGTCAGCAATATGGAACGGGTCGTGAAACGCGACTTAAGACGGAACAGAATGGGGAAAATCACAGTCATCCCGATAAAAGAAGCGTATCCTGCCATGTTGATATCTTCCTGAATACAACCCAATGCACTCGACATCTGGTAGGCTGTAGGCAGGAAAACTCCGCCATTGAATTGGAAAACCATGGCGAAAAACAAGGAGATACAGATACAGAAGGGGGTAGAAAGCGATTCCTTGAAGTATAGGATACGGGGACGTACTGGTTTCATTGGCTTTTAGAATTTTACGGTACATTCTACATTCATACCGGCACGGAGGCGTTCAAGGTCTTCCGGACGGTTGTTGTGTGTAAATTCTATACGTACCGGGATACGCTGTTCTACTTTTACAAAGTTTCCGGCAGAGTTGTCTTGCGGTATCACCGAATAGAATGAACCGGTCGCGTCGGAGATAGAAGAAATTTGTCCTTCGTATTCTATTTCTGGAATGGCATCAACTTGTATCTTGACCAGCTGTCCTTTTTGCATGTCTGTAGTCTGGGTTTCTTTATAGTTGGCAATTACCCATTTTTCTGTACCGTCTACCAGAGTGACCAGTGTCTGTCCGGATTGTACCAGCTGTCCTTCGTGAATATCCTTGCGTCCGGTTACTCCGTCGGTTGTAGCACGGATAATGGTATACGAGAGGTTCAGTTTGGCCAGATTCAGTGCTGCTTCTGCCAGTTTGATAGCCGACTCGTTTTGTTCCAGACGCTGAGTCTGTTCCTGCTTCATGAGGGAGGTAGACTGTTTCTGTCTCAGTAACTGTTCATACCGTGCTTTGGTAGCAGCATAATCTGTTTTCACCCGGTCGAACTGCTGGGGAGTTACCGCTTCTTCTTTCATCAGTTCCTGGTAACGTTTGTAGTCGGTTTCAGCATTCAGCAGGCGTACCCGTTGCTCTTCGATAGCTGCTTCGGTTACGAAAATGTTGTTTTGTGTGGTGTTGATAGTTGTATACATGGCACTTTTTCCAGCCAGAGCATTCTGATAGTCGGCTTCTGCCTGCGCTACTTTCAGGCGATATTCGGTATCGTCTATAATAGCCAGTGTATCTCCTTTCTTCACTCTCTGATATTCTTCAAAGCAAATTTTCTTGATAAATCCCTGTACTCGTGTATTGACAGGAGTCAGATGTTGTTTGATTTGTGCATTGTCTGTATATTCGTTGCTGCCGAGGCGGATAAATTTTCCGCTTATCCAGCTTATACCTCCTGCCAGTACAAGCAGTATGATGAAATTGGGGATGGCTCTTTTCTTATTTTTTATCATGAGTATATAGGGTTTATTATAATGTTCCGTTTAATTTCTTGAGCAGATAATATTGGTATAGAATATTAATCTGGTCGTTGGTCAGTTGTAATTCGGTGTCCAGCTGCGTATTGCTTGCATCCAGCATATCGGTAATCAGTGACAAACCATTTAGGTAACGGTGCTTTACGATATTGAAGTTCTCGTGTGCAAGCTGTACACTCTTCTGCTGGGTCTGAAGTCGCGTATAAGCTTCGTTCAGTCCGATGTAAGCGGCATGAATGGCATTGTCGAGTTCTTCTTCTGCCAGTCTTCTTTGTTCCTGTGTCTTAAGCGTGGAGATACGTGCCTGTTTCAGTTTCTTTTTGGTCTTGAACAAGGCGTCCAGATTGTATGAGACAGAGACTCCCGCAAACCAGTAGTTGAAATTATTGTTCAACGGTGGTACTTCTACAAGAATGGGACCGGTAAAATCATTGGTAGCGGTGAGGTTGATATGGGGCCTTCTTTCCGCCTTAATCAGGCGTTCCTCGTTTTGCTTTAGTTGTATTTGGTTATCGGCCATTTGTAGTGCGGGAGCATTCAGCTTTCCTTCTTTCCAGGCAGTTTCGTTCTGTCTCGCAATCTGTATGTTTTTAAGTTGTGCTGTATCAGGCTGTATAATTGTACCTTCCGGCAGTCCGATGGTACTGGCCAGATGTTGGCATAATATATTCTTCTTGTTCAGAACGGAAGTCAGTGCCAGTTTCAGATTCTGAAGCTGAAGCTCATAGCGTGTAATGTCGCTCTTCAAAGCTGTTCCCTGGCTGTAGGCTGCTCGCATATCTTTCACCAGAAGCTGTGTCTGTTCGATATTCTTTTCGTACACCGTCTTTTCATTATTCAGCTGACATATATCCAGGTAGTAGCCGATGAGCAGGAAACGTATATCCTGGCGGTTACTGTCGTATTCCAGTTGGGCATTCCGGTGCATCAGCTTACTCTTCTCGATGTTTCCGCTGATGCTTCCCCCGCTGTAAACTACCTGACTTGCCTTCAGAACAAATGTATTTCCAAAGTGAGGCATGTCTGCATGTATTCCGTTTGAAAAATCCCGGTCGGTCATACAACCGTCTCCAATGTAGTTGAGAGTCAGTTCGCTGTGAATGGATGGAAGTCGCTTGTCGCGTGCAACTTTAATTCCTTGAGCGGTTTCTTCCGTGTGAAGTGTGTGTACCCGTATGCTTTTGCTGTTCTCGTCAGCCAAGTGGAACATTTCGTCTATACTGAGTATACGAGTCTGGGCATCGGATGCAGCTCCTGAAAAAAGCAATCCGATGCAGAAAAACCAATACCTATTCTTCATGTAACCTTTTCTGTCTATTTCAATTTGTGCATGCAAAAATAAACCTTTAACTTTGTTCTGAATTTTCAATTAATGCAATAAAATTATCAAATCATGCCAACCGATGAATGGAGAACAGAAATCGTATATTGCGACTATAAACAGTTCACAACCTGAAGAAATCTTTATAAAAAAAACAGGTTGGGAAGAAATTGTTCTACCTGCTCATGCTCATAATAAGGAACAAATTATCTATACTTTGTCGGGAACGCTAAGGGTACAGATTGGCAATACGAATTATTTTGTACCGGAAAAACACATAGCCTGGATACCGGCTGGAGTAGAACATGAGTTATGCAGTCACAATCGTCTGGTTTCGCTGGTTATCTTTTATTTGTCATTTGAGGAGACTGATGTGATGAATGGCTTTTCCATTTATAATACCACTTCGGTAATAGCAGAAAATTTAAAGTTCATTGCTTCGAAAGGCAAATTGATTCGAAGAGATACACAAGCCGATTTGTTTCAGTTTACTTTGAGCTTCTTTAAGCTACTTCCCTCCATGAGTCCGGTCAGAGAGATTCTTCTAAAGACACTGGTGATTCCCGACGATCAGCGCCTGGTACCGGTGTTACATTATATAACAGAGCATTGTGGCGAGAATTTGAAAATAGAAACGGTCGCAAAATACTTTGGATTTTCGGTCCGTAACCTGAGCCGTTTGTTTTTCCGCTCGAATATCCGTTTTAGTCTGTATCTGAATTATCAGCGAGTGACGAGGGCTATTGAATTGCTGGCCGACAGGGAGAAAACTTTATCGGAAATAGCTTATGAAGTAGGTTTCAGTACTCCCAATAATTTTAATCGGGTGTTCAGGCAGATTACAGGAATGTCGCCCGGGCAATTTGTAAAGATGAAAAACGAGTGATATAAATAAAGTGTTATTTTTGCAGACCTTATAATCTGAGTCTATCTTGTTTTATATTCCATACCTAAGAAATTGAATGGGGAATTGCAGGTAATGAAATTTATAGAAAAAAGATATTAATAAATAGACATGAAATTATGAAAAAGTACTTGATTGTTGCAATTTGCGTATTGTTTCCGATTTTGCTTTATGGTAAAACCCGTAAAGTGGTGTATGTGGTGCTGGATGGTATACCGGCTGACTATATAGAGCGTGTCCATCCTAAATATATATACGATATAGCTTCGCAAGGAGGATATGCCCGTGCTTATACCGGGGGAGAAATAGGCGGTTATTCGCAGACTCCTACCATTTCGGCAATTGGTTATATGAATATATTGACTGGTACATGGATGAATAAGCATAATGTAGATGGAAATTCAAATTTAAGTCCTAATTATAATTACTGGTCTTTATTTCGTATCGCTAAAGAACAGAAGAAAAACTACACAACTGCAATCTTTTCTGGCTGGACCGATAACCGTACTGTTTTGATTGGGGAGGGGAAAAAAGAAACCGATTATCTGAAGATAGACTATGTCTTTGACGGCTATGATAACGACAAGGTAAATTTTCCTCAGAAGAAAGATGAATTACAGATTTTTGATATTGATTCTGTAGTAAGTAAAGCTGCAGCAGATTGTATACGTAAGGATGCTCCTGATTTGAGTTGGGTTTATTTGTGGTATACAGATTCTGGTTTTCATATCTATGGTGATGGAAGTTTTATGGATCAGTATGTCAATAAGACAGACGAACTGGTCGGACAGATATGGGAGGCTGTCAAGTATCGTGAAAAACATTTTGATGAAGAATGGATGATTATTGTCACGACCGACCATGGAAGAGGAGAAAGCGGACATCATCATGGAGGGCAGTTGGCTCGTGAACGCAGTGTTTGGATTTCAACTAACTGCAATCAGTTGAATGAACAGTTCAGACGTCCGACATTGGCTCTGGTCGATATCCTTCCTTCTGTTTGTCGTTTTATGGGATTTGATATGCCCCGGGAGGTGGCTTTTGAAAAAGATGGTATCTCTTTTTACGGAGCGGATGATATTTATAATTTGACGACACATCCTTATGATAATACTTTGAAACTGAACTGGCAATCGGAATGTTCAGAAGAAGAGGCTGTGGTTTATATGTCTACTACGAATAACTATAAAGATGGGGGGCATGACCAGTGGATTGAGTTAGGACGGGTAAAAGCTTCTTCCGGTCAGTTTGTAGTTGACTTGAGTAAATATCCTGCTTCAAAATTCTATAAGTTTGTAGTAAAAACTCCGAATACAATTCTGACCCGATGGGTGTATAAATAACAAATAAGAACTATTACATGGGAAAACACATTTTTTTATTTTTATTTTATCTGTTGGCTGGAGAGGTGCTTGGATGCGCTCAGCAGACAAAAGCTGTACGTGAACTGATTCAACGTGTTTCCGGCCGGCAGGATATTCCTGTGTCATTGAAGTTGAAACAGGATAAGGACAGTACGTATTATCAGTATGAGGTGCAGGATGGAATATTGCGTATTCAGGCCTCAGATAATGTATCTTTATGTCGTGGCTTTTACGACTATATAAAGGATAATCAATGGGGAATGTATACATGGAGTGGAAATAGTATTACTGTCCCCGGCGTATTGCCCGACCAGTCTTTTGTAAGAACTGTTTCTCCTTTCTTCAATCATTATTATTTTAATGTCTGTACTTATGGATACTCCATGCCTTACTGGGATTGGGAACGTTGGCAACAGGAAATTGACTGGATGGCTCTGCATGGCATTAATATGCCGTTGGCTTTAGTAGGCTATGAGGCAATTATAGCACGTGTATGGAAAAAAATGGGGCTGACTGATGAAGAAATAGAACATTATTTTGTAGGACCTGCTCATTTACCCTGGATGCGTATGGGAAATGTAAGTGGGATAGATGGTCCTCTTAATGAAGACTGGCATCGGAAACAAATCGCTCTTCAACATAAAATATTGGATAGAATGCGCTCTTTGGGTATGAAACCCATTTGTCCGGGGTTCCCGGGGTTTATTCCTCAGGAGTTCAAGCGTATTCATCCGGAACTGGAAATAATCGAGACACATTGGGGAGGTGCTTTCTCTAACTGGATGATTTCTCCTCAAGAGCCTTTATTTAAAGAAATAGGTACGGCATTTATCCGTGAATGGGAGAAAGAGTTTGGAAAATGCGATTATTATCTGGTAGACAGTTTTAATGAAATGGAAATCCCTTTTCCTGAAAAAGGAAATCCTGAACGGTATGAGATGGCAGCTTCCTATGGTAATAGTGTATACGAATCAATTAGGAAGGCTAATACCAAAGCTGTATGGGTGATGCAGGGATGGATGTTTGGGTATCAGCGGCATATCTGGGATTATGAAACTTTAGGAGCCTTGGTATCGAAAGTTCCTGATGATAAAATGCTGTTGCTTGATCTGGCTGTGGATTATAATAAGCATTTCTGGCATTCCGAAGTAAACTGGGAATATTATAAGGGCTTTTATAATAAACAGTGGGTATATAGTGTGATACCTAATATGGGAGGTAAGGTAGGAATGACCGGGGTACTTGACTTTTATGCCAATGGTCATTTGGAAGCTTTGGCCTCACCTTATAAAGGGAAACTGATTGCACATGGAATGGCTCCGGAAGGTATTGAGAATAATGAAGTGTTGTATGAACTGGTGACAGATGCCGGTTGGAACTCTCGCCGGATAGATGTGCGCAACTGGTTGAAGGATTATTCGGAAAACCGTTATGGAAAAGCCTCTGCCGATATCACGGCTGCATGGAATTATCTGTTGAAGTCGGTATATGGTACTTTTACCGACCATCCTCGTTTCAATTGGCAGTTCCGTCCGGGTACTGTTAAAGATGGTTCTATTAATATATGTGAAGACTACTTTAAAGGGTTGGAATGTTTTGTGGATGCTGCAGATGAATTAGGGGATAACAAGATGTATCGAGTTGATTTGGCAGAAATGGTCACTCAGTATTTGGGTGGAAAAGCTGAGATTTTGACGAAGATGATCGATCAGGAGTATTTGTTGGGAGATACTTTACAAGCTTGTTTTCTTCAAAGCCGGTTTGAAACTTTGATGTTGGGAATGGACGCTCTTTTGAGCCAGCATCCTACACTTCGTTTGGAGCGTTGGCTGGACTTCGCACGGAAGGCTGCTGAAACACCGGAACAACAAAAGCAATATGAGAAAAATGCCCGTAGAATTGTAACTATTTGGGGACCTCCTGTCGATGATTATGCAGCCCGTATTTGGAGCGGACTGATAGAAAGTTATTATTTAGGCCGTTGGAAGAATTATTATACCAGTCGGACTCAGGGAATAGATTTCGAAATGCCTGCTTGGGAGCGTAATTGGGTAGAGAATCATCAGGATACGGATTATGAATGGGGGACGATTGATGTGGTGGATTTCTCTAAAAAGATGATCGCATTATCAAAAGATATTTCGGAAAAGGAGTTGAAATTGAATCAGCCTAATTTGATAGGAGTATGGAGCTTGGGAGATAAGGAAACAAAAGAGGTGAAACTGAATCTTTCTGCCCGTATGCTGGAAAAAATGAAGGGAATTTCTATAGAAATCATAAAGGGAAGAAAAGAGATAGAGGCGACAGGTTTTATACTTGAGGCAGATGGAAAACTCCTTGCTTCATCTGATGATGTAAAGAGTCTGCAGGAAAAAACTACGTATCCAATTGTTCTGCCGGAAAAGATACAGGCTAATAATGGATGTGTCCTGACTGTTCGTTTTACCTCTTCTTCAGGTAAAGCTGCTGGTGTGATTTTGCTTGAATAATCACGTTAAAAACGCGACTTGTCACGTTAGCTGATGATACAAGTATCGAAAGGCAACGATACAAGTATCGTATGCTAACGTGACAAGTCGCGTTTTTTGCGTGTATTATTGCCGCTTTTTGTTCAATATTAAAAGAGTTTCAATTGCTCTGGGCATCCAAATACAAAAATGTCATTCTCCACAGGAAACTATTCCGGGAGAATGACATTTCTTATATAGAGGGATTCTGTTGAAATCAGAATCCTGCCAATTCGATAATCTTATCGACAGCTGCACTCAGTCCGTCGGGGTTCTTACCACCGGCTGTAGCAAAGTGAGGCTGACCGCCACCGCCACCCTGAATCAGTTTGGCTGCTTCGCGTACCAACTGGCCTGCGTTCAGTCCGGCTTTCACCTGGTCTTCGCTCATGGTTACAGTCAGCAACGGTTTGTTTTCGAATACGCTACCGATAGCAACGAACAAGTTTTCAGGGAACTGTCCTTTCAGCTGGAAGGCAATGTTCTTCACAGCGTCAGCCGGCATCGGAAGTACAGTGCTGATTACTTTCACACCGTTTACTTCTTTTGCATTTTCAATCAGCTTGTTCTTGACAGAAGCTTCTTTTTCTTTCATGAATTCTTCCATCTGTTTCTTCAAGCCTGCATTTTCGTCGATATATTTTGTAATAGCAGCTTTCAGGTCAGGAGCATTGTTGAACAGTGCTTTCAGGTCGCTGATAGTATCCTGTACCATGTCGAACATTTCTTCTACCTTTTCTCCGGTAACAGCTTCGATACGGCGTACACCTGCAGCTACAGAACTTTCAGAGATGATTTTCACCATACCGATTTTTCCGGTAGCCGATACGTGAGTACCTCCACAGAACTCGATAGATGAGCCGAACTGTACGACACGTACTTCGTCGCCATACTTTTCACCGAAGAGAGCGATAGCACCCAGTTCCTTTGCCTTTTCGATAGGCAGGTTACGGTATTCAGTCAAAGGTACGTTTTCACGAATCTTTGCATTGACCAGATGTTCCACTTCACGAATCTGTTCCGGAGTCACTTTCTGGAAGTGAGAGAAGTCGAAACGGAGTGAGTCTGGAGTAACGAGTGAACCTTTCTGTTCTACATGTGTACCCAATACTTGACGCAATGCTTCGTCCAGCAAGTGTGTACAAGAGTGGTTAGCTGCACAAGCCGCACGTTTGTCTGTGTCTACACAAGCCATCATCGGAGCTTCCAGATGTTCGGGAAGTTTCTTGGCAATGTGGATAGGAAGATTGTTTTCCTTCTTGGTGTCGATGATTTCGATAGTCTCGAATTCGCTTACCAATACACCGGTATCACCTACCTGACCACCGCTTTCTGCATAGAACGGAGTATCGCTCAATACAATCTGGAACAGTGTCTGGTTTTTCTGTTTTACCTGACGATAACGCAAGATGCTGGTTTCATATTCAGTATAGTCGTAACCTACGAAAGTAGTTTCACCTTCTTTCAGTGTAATCCAGTCGCCTGTTTCTACGGCAGCTGCATTGCGGGCACGTTCTTTCTGTTTCTGCATTTCTGCTTCAAATCCTTTCACGTCGGCAGACAGACCGTTTTCGCGGAGAATCAGTTCTGTCAAGTCGAATGGGAATCCGAAGGTATCGTACAATGTGAAAGCATCCACTCCGCTGATTTCAGTTTTTCCGGCAGCTTTTGCTTCGCTCATAGTCTTGTCCAACAGGCGGATACCGGTTTCCAGTGTACGGAGGAATGATTCTTCTTCTTCCTTCATTACTTTTTCAATCAAAGCCTGCTGTGCTTTCAGTTCCGGATAAGCACCACCCATGTTTTCAATCAACACCGGTACCAGACGGTACATGAATGCCTGCTTCTGTCCCAGGAAGGTATATGCATAGCGAACGGCACGGCGGAGGATACGGCGGATTACGTAACCGGCCTTGGCGTTAGACGGAAGCTGTCCGTCGGTAATAGAGAAGGCGATGGTACGGATGTGGTCTGCCACTACGCGCATGGCTACATCTGTCTTTTCGTCATCACCGTATTTCTTGCCAGACAAGTCACCGATTACTTTGATGATAGGCTGGAATACGTCTGTATCATAGTTTGATGTTTTTCCCTGCAAGGTACGTACCAGACGTTCGAATCCCATACCGGTATCGATTACTTTTGCAGGCAATGATTCCAAAGAACCGTCTGCTTTACGGTTGTACTGCATGAATACCAGGTTCCAGATTTCGATAACCTGCGGATGATCTTTGTTTACCAGCTGGCTTCCCGGTATAGCTGCTTTTTCTTCTTCCGAACGAGAGTCAATGTGGATTTCCGAGCAAGGACCACAAGGACCTGTATCACCCATTTCCCAGAAGTTATCGTGCTTGTTTCCGTTGATGATATGGTCTTTCGGGAAGAATTGTTCCCAATAGCCGGCTGCTTCGTCATCGCGAGACAGACCTTCGCTTGGGCTTCCTTCGAATACAGTTACATACAAGTCTTTCGGATCGAGTTTCAGCACGTTCACCAGATATTCATATGCCCAGCTGATAGCTTCTTTCTTGAAGTAGTCGCCGAATGACCAGTTACCCAACATTTCGAACATGGTGTGATGATAGGTATCATGACCTACTTCTTCCAAGTCGTTGTGCTTACCGCTTACGCGCAAGCATTTTTGTGAGTCTGTTACACGGGTATATTTCGCAGGATGATTACCCAGAATAATGTCTTTAAACTGGTTCATACCTGCATTGGTAAACATCAGAGTAGGGTCGTCTTTGATGACCATTGGTGCAGAAGGCACAATCTGATGTCCTTTCGACTCAAAAAACTTGACGAATGAGTCGCGGATTTCGTTTGCTGTCAACATAATGCTTATAATGTCTTGTAGTTAATATTCTCAAATTTGATTTGCAAAGATAATCGGTTTTATTATTTTTGTCCGTATGTTTGATGCAAAAACTTGAACCGTTGCATCTTAAAATTCTTCAAAACTAGATTTGAATGCGTAAAGTCTATTATATCTATAACCCTCAGACACGAACGTACGATCGTATTTATCCTACCATGCGGCAGAGGGTACAGAGCTATTTAAGACGCCTGTTCGTGGGGATGGGTTTGGGAGCCGGCAGTTTTATTTTGCTGTTGTGGATTTTCGGCTCTCCTTCCGAAAAAGACCTCCGTGTAGAAAACTCTCGCTTGCTTGCTCAGTATAATATCCTTTCTACCCGTCTGGATGAAGCGCTGGATGTGATGCAGCATCTTCAACAGCGCGATGACAACTTGTACCGTGTCATTATGCAGGCCGATCCTGTGAGTGACGAATTGCGTAATGCCAGTTATGGGAAAACAAACCGTTATGAGGAATTGATGGATATGGCCAATAAGAATCTGGTGATAAATACTACGCAAAAGATGGACTTGCTGGCACGAAGGGTGTATATTCAGTCCAAGTCGTTCGATGAGGTGGTGAATCTGTGTAAACGGAATGACGAGATGCTGGCTTGTATTCCTGCCATTCAGCCTGTATCGAACAAAAATCTGAAGCAGACAGCTTCCGGATATGGTACACGTATCGACCCTATCTATAAGACTGTAAAGTTTCATGCAGGTATGGACTTCTCTGCTGATATCGGTACACCGGTGTATGTAACGGGTAACGGAAAGGTTGTGAAGGCTGGTTGGGAAGGGCTGTACGGTAATTGTATCTTGATTGACCATGGCTTTGGGTATGTAACGCGTTATGCACATCTGAGTAAGATAAAGGTAAGGGTAGGACAGAAAGTGGTACGTGGTGAGGTGATTGGTGAAGTGGGCTCTACAGGAAAGAGTACCGGACCGCATCTGCATTACGAGGTGCATGTCAAGGGGCAGGTAGTGAACCCTGTCAACTATTACTTTATGGATTTGAGTGCTGACGATTACGACAAGATGATTCAAATTGCTGCCAACCACGGCAAGGTATTCGATTAATATAGAGGGAGGATACGTGATTATGGCATTGAAGACAGAAAAGAAACTGAAACTGTATTATTCCATTACAGAGGTGGCAAAGATGTTCGGAGTAAACGAATCTTTGCTGCGTTATTGGGAAAAAGAATTTCCTTTTCTTTCTCCTAAAAAAGCTGGAGGAAATATCCGTCAGTACACACAGGCGGATATCGAGAATGTCAGACTGGTGTATCATCTGGTGAAGGAAAAGGGAATGACATTGGCCGGTGCCAAGCAGCGCCTGAAGCAGAATAGGGAGAGTGTGGTGAGTACAGCAGAGATAGTGGACCGGCTGAAACGGGTAAGGGAAGAATTACTCAGTATGAAACGGGAGTTGGATTATCTCACTTGATTTTTTAAGTTGTATATATTGAATTGTATTTGTATATTGTAGCTGCTAATTAAAAAGATATAATTATGAAAAAATGTTTTGGTTAGTAGTGACTGTTTTTTAATGTGTACAACATGTAATATTAATGATGAAGCTTAAAATTCTGTTACAACTTCAAGAAATATAGAGGTACAGAATTTTGTTGGGAAGTTGGAAAAAATGAATAGTCAAATTTCTGAAATAAGGGGATTTCAAGATTGGCTTAAGAGAGTACTTTATGTTGATGCATGTGATAGATGAATTTACGGAACAATTATGTTAAGAAATAAATAATCTTAATTTGACTTCAGATGATGTTGAATATTTACAAACGGATTTATCTGTTGCTTAAAATTATAAATTATGGACCGAAATTCAAAAGTAAATCTTCGTGTAGTATGTAGTTTACTGTTTTGTTTCCTTTGTTTATGGACAGTATCGGCTCAGCCGACTTTTCTGAAAACCGATAGCATTGTGCGGCATACTACCATTTTCCATGCCAATGTAGGGTATGGGTATGCCGTTAATGCCGGAGGAACATCGGCTTGGCAGGGAGTTGACGACCACAATACAGGATGGTTGTATAATTTGCGGTGGAGTTGTTTCTCGAATACTTCTTCATGGGGATATGGGGTTTATTTGTTTGGATTTACGGATAAAGACGACTGCTCCTTTGCTGTGTCTGAGAAGACAGACGAGCGAATGCAGCTCTACTATGTGGCTCCTCAGTTTTCGTATATAAAGAAAGGAACAGATTTTTCAGATCGGCTCTTCTCTGTGGTTGATTTTGGGGTAGGATATTTGCGTTACGATAGCCGTACGGATTTTCCCGGCAATGAATATCATGCCAAATACAATGGAGTAGGAGTTAATTTGGATGTGGCATTGGAATATGCTTTCAATGCGCATTGGGGAGCAAAACTGGAAGCCGGAGGGTTGTTTTCTCCTATTCGTTTGAACGGCGAGGGAAGACCGGATATAGGTTGGCAATTGCGCTCTAATGTGAATCTGTTGATGCTGACATTAGGAATAGGTATTTCCTGTTATTTGTAAGTCTATATAAGTTAATAAAGGCTTTTCTTCTTGAGGAAGGAAAGCCTTTATTTATACTGTTTTAGTCTGCAATTACATCGTCGAAACTTTCGATGCGGGTAACTCTCTTGATGTTCTCTACACTTTTGAGATTCTTGCAAATGGCATTCACATCATCTACATCGTGTACGAAGAGTTGGATACGTCCTTCAAAGATACCATCAGTAGATTCGATGTTCAGTTTGCGGATATTTACATTGAGCTGCTGTGAGATAATCTGTGTTACCTTATTCAGCACTCCGATACCGTCGATACCCTTTACATAGATGTTCACCGGGAAGTCCAGTGCCTTTCCTGTATCCCATTCTACAGCCAGCAGGCGGTTGCCGAAGCTCGTTTTCAGTTGGGTGGCAATGGGGCACTGCCGTTTGTGTATCACGATACGGTTGTTGTCATCGATATAGCCCAATACGTCATCTCCCGGAATCGGTTTGCAGCAGTCGGCAAGGATATAGTTCTTCTGAATACCATCCGGAGTAATTTTCAGAATTTTCTTCTTGTCTACGTTAAGCGGTTCCGGTGCTTTTTCCGGCTTGGCTTCGTTCTTTGGACGGATGTTTCCAAATGCAAACGATATATATTTTTTCCAGTTGGTAGGACTCGGTTTTTCTTTCAGTTCATTGCGGTCTGCTTCTCCCAGAATGATCACCTTCTGTCCGATTTGTTGCTTCAGCTCTTCGGGCGATTTCAGGTGATGCAGCATACAGAGTTTCTTGATATTTTCTTCTGTAGCCGGAATATTTTCCTGCTTGAAGAAATCGTGCAGCATTTCTTCTCCCTGTAATTGCTGTTCTTTCCGTTCACGCTTTAAAATAGCCTGAATTTTGGTTTTTGCTTTGGCTGTAGTAGCAAAGTTTATCCACGAGGCCTGTACTTTTTGTGATTTGGAAGTAAGGATTTCTACCTGGTCTCCACTCTGTAATTTGTGGCTCAGCGGTACCAGTTTATGATTAACCTTGGCACCGATACAGTGACTACCCAAGAATGTATGGATAGAGAAGGCAAAATCAAGAGCCGTACAGTTTTGTGGCATGGTCTTGATTTCTCCCTTTGGAGTAAAGACAAATATCTCTGAAGCAAAGAGATTCATTTTGATTGTATCAAGGAAATCCAATGCATCCGGTTGCGGATCGTCCAATATTTCCTTAATGGTTTTCAGCCATTTGTTCAGTTCGCCTTCATCCTCGCTGCCTCCACCTTCTTTGTATTTCCAGTGTGCAGCAAATCCCTGCTCTGCTACATCATCCATGCGCTCGCTGCGGATTTGTACTTCAATCCACTGCCCTTTATTACTCATCAGTGTGACGTGCAAAGCCTGATATCCGTTGGCTTTCGGGTGGCTTACCCAGTCGCGCAGACGGTCGGGATGAGGCTTGTATATTTTCGAGATGGCCACATAGATATCAAAGCAGTCGTTCAGTTCTTCTTCCTCGTTGCGGGGAGTAAAGATGATACGTACTGCCAGAATATCGTATATTTCTTCAAAGGTAATATGCTTGGTCTGCATCTTGTTCCATATAGAATACGGCGACTTGATGCGTGCTAAAATCCGGTACGGAATACCCATCTTGTCCAATTGGGTACGGATGGGAGCTGTAAACTCTTCAAACAGACTGTCCCGTTCTGCTTGAGTTGCTTCCAGTTTATCTTGTATTTCTTTATAGGTTTCCGGATGTTCGTATTTGAAGCTAAGGTCTTCCAGTTCTGTTTTGATACGGTTCAGTCCCAGACGGTTGGCAAGAGGTGCATAGATGTAGAGTGTTTCTCCGGCAATTTTGTATTGTTTGCTCGGAAGCATGGAGCCCAATGTACGCATGTTGTGCAGGCGGTCGGCTATCTTGATAAGAATCACCCGGATGTCATCGTTCATGGTAAGCAGCAACTTCTTGAAGTTTTCTGCCTGAGCCGATGCACGGTCACCAAAAATTCCTCCGGATATTTTAGTCAGTCCGTCTACAATCTGGGCTATTTTGGGGCCAAACAGGTTTTCGATATCTTCTACGGTATAGTCGGTATCTTCTACCACATCGTGCAGGAGGGCAGAACATATCGACGTAGAGCCTAAGCCTATTTCCACACAGGCAATACGGGCTACGGCAATAGGGTGCAAAATATAAGGCTCACCCGAGCGTCGTCTGACACCCTTGTGTGCTTGTTTGGCAAAATTGAAAGCTTTGGTGATTATCTCTACCTTTTTGCGATGTCTGCTTTCCAAGTATCGGTCTAAAAGTTCCTGAAAGGCTGCATTGATTTGCTTTTCGTCGGCTTGCTCCTGCGTTAATTTTTCATCCGTCATGGTGTACCTCCTTCAATCTATATGCAAAAATAGACAAAATTCGTTATTAATCAAGAATCTTGCCTTTTTTTATCTTGTAATCTGCATGTGTGGTCGCTGGAAATTTACCGGATTCCGAAAGAGGGCTGTACTGCCTCTGTCCGGCAGCTGGATCACTGCCGGACAAAAGTTCTGGAAACGGAATACTGGCTTGTGTATACCATGCAGACTGTTTATGGAAATAGTTTGCAGAATGTTTCCTTTTTTGAAATGTATTATGCAGCCAGTTCTTCCACTTCTGCCGGATGAATTTCAGCTTTGGGGCGGCGGGCAATCTTATACCCGATAGCTGCAATGAAAATACTCATCAGCGGACTCAGCAGGTTGAAGAAGCAATAAGGAAGATAAGCCAGTGTAGGAACATTCAGGATGGTAGCCTGTGTCATTCCGCATGTATTCCAGGGGATAAGCGGAGAGGTTACGGTTACGGCATCTTCAGTCGTACGGCTCAGCAAGCTGCTGTCGTAACCTTCTTTTCGATATACCTCACCAAACATATTACCGGTGAGAATGATACTGATGTACTGATCGGCAGTGGCCAGATTCATAAACAGGCCCGAGCAGACAGTAGACGAAACAAGGCTTACACGGGTTTTCATGAAACGGATAAATACATTCATCAGACTCTTCAGCATACCACTGGCAGTGAGTGCACCTCCAAAGCACATGGCACACAGTATCAGCCATACGGTATTCATCATACCGGCCATACCACGGGTAGCAACCAGTTCACTGAGTGCCGGACTTGCGGTAGACAGGCTGGTGCTGCCATAGCATCCCATCATCATTCCTTTAAAGAGGCTTTCTTCTCCGGCTACTTCACGCAATACCTCGGGCTGGAAAATAGCAGCTGCAATGCAGGCCAGAATGGTAGAGATAGAGAGGGTGATGATAGACGGAACTTTACGGGCAATCAGGATGGCAGTGACCAGTGGAACAATCAGCAACCAGGGGGTGATGGTGAACCGTTGTTCCAGATGAAGTGCAACTTCCTGAATATGCTGAACGGAATGTGTATCGGTTGAAAATCCTAATATAGCAAAGAGAATCAGTGCAATGACGATGGAGGGAATGGTGGTAATCATCATGTAGCGGATGTGGCGGAAGAGAGGTGTTTCAGTCACCGAGGCTGCCAGAATGGTTGTTTCGGACAGAGGAGACACCTTGTCGCCAAAATAAGCTCCCGAAATAATGGCACCTGCAATCCAACTCTCGTTAAATCCTTGCGCCTTGCCGATACCCAACAGGGCGATACCGATGGTGGCGATGGTAGTCCATGAGCTTCCGGTCATCAGAGAAACCAGAATACAGATGAGGCAGGTTGATGCAAGGAAGAAACTGGGATGAATAATCTGCATTCCATAATAAATAAGCGTGGGTACTATACCGCTGAGCATCCAGATACCGCTAAGGGCACCGATGATGAGCAGGATGATAATGGATGTAGCTACTCCGGTAATGTTGTCTGTAATTGCTTTTTCGTAGTTCTTCCATGGAATGCGGTAGAAGACCATTCCTATCAAGATACACGAAGCGGTGGTGACAAGCAGCGAAAGCTGGCTGCCTCCGTTTAAGGCATCGCTTCCGAAAGTCTTTATGGTTGCAAATAGCATTCCTACCAGTATCAGGATAGGAATAAGAGATACAAGGGGGGAAGGAGTTTTGCTGATTGATTTCATTTGTATATTGTTATCCTAATTCATAAAATGCGCGCAAAGATACGTATAAATGTGTAATTATGCAATATTGCACTTGAAATAGGGGGATTAATACTTGTTAATGGAATAAATATACAGAATGAATACGCTTTTTCAGCAGACCGACTTTCTTTCTTCGTTTTTGCCGCTTATTTTTTATCTTTGCTGCTGTAATACGAAAATAAAAAACAAAATAAAATACTATTAGACACATTCTATCATGACAATTCGAACTATTTCCCATTGTGCAGTTCTTCTTTGCTGGATAGGTATCGGAGCCATACCGGTCTATGCTTTTTCGGCTCAGACTTCGGTCGAAGCAACAAGTGAACTGAAGAAACAGCCCCAGCCGGCCGAGAAGATCTTTCGGATGAAACCTTATCTGCAGAATCCTACAGGAAATGGGATTACCATTATGTGGCAGACTACCGTTCCTACCTATAGTTGGGTGGAATATGGAACGGATAAAGAGAATCTGCAGCGTGCCCGTACTCTTGTAGACGGACAAGTGATATGCAACGGACTGCAAAACAAGATACGTCTCTCCGACTTGAAGCCGGGGCAAACGTATTATTATCGGGTCTGCTCACAGGAAATTTTGCTGTATGAGGGGTATAAGAAGGAGTTCGGGGAGACAGCCCGTTCGGATTTCTATTCTTTTACGCTTCCGGATGCTGGAGAGGATGAGTTTACTGCTTTGATTTTTAATGACCTTCACCAGCAGTCGAATACATTGCAGGCGCTTTACAGCCAGGTGAAGGATATTGACTACGATTTTGTAGTATTCAATGGCGACTGTATTGATGATCCTGCTACTCACGAGCAGGCTACCCGCTATCTGACGGAGCTGACTGAAACCGTTGGTGCCAGTTCTGTACCTGCTTTCTTTATCCGGGGAAACCATGAAATCAGAAATGCGTACTCCATCGGGTTACGTAATCTGTTCGATTATGTGAACGACAAGACATACAATGCTTTCAGCTGGGGAGATACCCGTTTTGTTACTCTCGACTGTGGAGAAGATAAGCCTGATACGCATTGGGTGTATTATGGACTGAATGATTTTTCGGGGTTACGTGCAGAACAAGCTGATTTTTTGAAAGAGGAATTGAGTTCCAAACCTTTTAAGAAGGCGCAGAGACATGTGTTGATGCATCATATTCCTGTCTATGGACTGGATTCGGATTTTAATCCTTGTCGTGATGCGTGGGAGAAATTGTTGAAAAAGGCGCCGTTCGACGTGAGTCTTAATGCCCATACCCATCGTTTTGCCTATCATCCTGCCGGCAGCAAGGAAGGAAACACGTATCCGGTTGTCATTGGTGGCGGGTATAAACTTGATGAGGCTACGGTTATGGTGCTCTGGAAGAAAGCCGGCCGGATGAGCCTGACGGTCTTGAATGCACAGGGAGAAGAGTTGCTGAAACTGGACCTGTAATAAAAAGTGGCTTATTCTATAAATGGCATCCTGATAGAAAATATTTCAGGTATATATTGCAATGGCTTTCATATATAAATATTCCCGCTTTCCATCCATTGCGGAGGAAAACGGGAATATTGGTTATCTCGATACTGTAAGCCTTTGTTTTAGAGCTTGTATCCCCACTGGTCGAGTGCAAACGACCAATGCTTTTCTACCAGTTCCACAGTTTCGGGCTTGTACTGGTATTTGTTTTTCTTGTAGCCTTTTTTCTTGTTTACGTAAGCTTCGATGTCTTTTCGTGCCTCGTCGAAACCTGGAATGGAAAGCTTTTGATAGATTTCCTGTGTCAGATCGAAGGCATTGGTTTCGTAGTCTTCGAATTTTACTTCTACCAAGTTTCCTTCTGGGATGAAGTGTTTGTCGGCTTCATACTTGTGGTACAACTTGGCGTAAACCGACAGAATGTTTTCCTGCAGTTCTTCGTTGCTGATATCCTGAAGCTTCAGCGGCTGGATTGTATTGGTAAAGAAACTGCGTGTCGACTCGAATACGGTGTACGGATTACGTATCAGGTAGATGAACTTGGCGTTCGGGAACATCTTGACCAGCTCTTTCACACGTCCGGTGTGAGGAGGGTTCTTGCTCAGGAACTGAGTTCCCTGTGTATTCCAGAGTGATATTTTAATCAGCTTGGTGAATACTTCTTCAAACACCTTCAGTTCTTCATCGCTGATGTCATCGAACAGCAGGTATTTGTCTGCGTATTCCTGCATGTGTTTAGGCAGGAACCAGAAGTTGTAGTAAGTATAAGGCATCATGTTGGCCAGAGCAAACTCTTCCTCTTGCGGCAGGTCTACGGCCAGTTCCATGTTGTCTGTCGGGCGTTTGTCCGGCATCAGCCAACTCATATTTTTCTTGAAGAAAGGCTGGCCCCACATCATCAGGTGCGGGAAAACCGTCTGATAGGTAGTGTTGTAGCCGAAATGTTTGTCGCACGAAAATACATTGTGCATAAAGGTCGTTCCGCTACGCCAGTGTCCTAAAATGAAGACCGGGTCGTGTTCCAGAGGTTTCTGAGCCAGTAGTTTTTCGTAGCGGCTGTCTTGTAGTGGCTTCAGTACAGACAACAGGCGGCATACCGCTTTGGTAAGACGGTATTTTCCCTTGTATGCGGCATCAATCTGTCGGCCCTGCGTAATCTGGTTGAAAGTTTTCCAGTCGGCTCCTACAAGTGTATTGATTGGTAATTTGCTAAATTCAAGTAATCCCATGGGTTTGAGTTTTTAAGTTCTTAAGTTTTTAAGTTCTTAAGTTCTTAAGTTTTTTGATTTTCAGTATATACGACTGAATTCATAAACTCAAAAACTTAAAAAATTAATGCTTTACCTCGATGGCAATACCCTGCTGAGCCAGAGCCTTGACAGCCTTGTCTACAGCTTCGTAATGTTCCGGGGCAATACCCAGTTTCGGAAGATCGAGTACCGGAAGTTGCATGCTCTGGTGCATATCCTTGTCTTCCACACGGTCTATAATCATACCTACGGCACTGGTATTGTTTGTAATCGGGTCGATAAGGATAAAGGCTCCTGTCGCTTTATTACGGTTGTATGCATCGAAGAACAATTCTTTCGAAGAAGTCAGTACCACACGTGCAATCTGGTTCAACTGCATGGGAACCTCTTCCTCTTTCAGACGTCCGTTTTCCACAGACAGGTGTTCCATGGTGTTGATATCTACCTTGTACTTGATGTGGTCTATGCGGGTACGGCTGGTGTTGGTAGTCTGTTTCAGGAAGAATGATTTTTCCAAATCCATCTTTTCTTCGTCCATCCATACCAGCATGGCTTCGAAGTTGCGTCCTATCATAGGCATATTATCGGGGTGTACCAGCATTTCTCCTCTTGATACGTCGATTTCGTCTTCCAGGGTAAGGGTGACCGACATCGGAGGGAATGCATAGTCTATTTCTCCTTCGTAGGTAACAATGCTCTTGACATGTGAACGTTTTCCTGACGGCAAGGCAACAACTTCGTCGCCTTTGCGGACTACTCCCGAAGCTACTTTACCACAGAATCCTCTGAAGTCGAGGTTAGGGCGGAGTACATATTGTACCGGATAGCGGAAATCGTTCAGGTTGTGGTCGTTTCCGATGTGTACGGTTTCGAGGTATTCCAGCAAAGAAACTCCGTTGTACCAGGGAGTACGGTCCGATTTCTCCACTACATTGTCGCCGTCGAGTGCCGAAAGCGGAATACATTGTACGTCGGGGATTCCCAACGGTTCGATGAACTTGCGATAGTCGGCTACAATCTTGTCGAACACTTCTTTTGAAAAGTCTACCAAGTCCATCTTATTGACTGCCAATACCACGTGTTTGATACCCAGCTGCGATACCAGATAGGTATGGCGGCGGGTTTGTGTAATGACACCGGTACGTGCATCGACCAGAATGATGGCCAGATTGGCAGTAGAACCTCCGGTAATCATATTACGGGTATACTGTTCGTGTCCCGGGGTGTCGGCAATGATGAATTTGCGGTTGTTGGTAGAAAAGTATCGGTAAGCCACATCAATGGTGATACCTTGTTCACGTTCCGCTTTCAGTCCGTCCAGCAACAAGGCATAGTCGATGTGTTCACCGGCATTTCCCATACGTTTGCTGTCGCGTTCCAGTGCGTCGAGCTGATCTTCGTAGAGCTTTTTACTGTCGAAAAGCAAACGTCCGATAAGTGTTGACTTTCCGTCGTCTACCGAACCGGCTGTAAGAAAGCGCAGCAGGTCTTTTTGTTCATCCCGATTCAGATATTCTTCAATTGACAATTGAGAATTGACAATTGACACGTTTTCATTATCTTGTTTTGTATTCATTTTGATTTCGTTTTGCAGGTTTTAATAATGGATATTAACATTCTGATAATTTCTCGGCAATCTTCAATGATGGAGTCATATTCGGCTTTTGAAATATAGTCGGTTTGTTGTAGCAACATAATCCAATATTCACTCTCGTTGGCTTCTTTCAGGGCTATGTTTAACTTGTGAATAAAGTCGGCTGTTGATTCAGCATGTTCACTTTCTTTTAGCAGAGCCCCGATAGCAGTGCCTGATCTGAGCAGTTGTTGGGATAAAACAAACTCCTTGCGGTTATATAGTAATTTATGCAAATTGACTATACGAACAGCAAAATGGAAAGCCTTGCCCATGATTATGTTTTCTTTCCCCATCGTTGTCAATTATGAATTATCAATTGTCAATTGACTAAAAGTATCCTTCCCGCTTCTTTTGTTCCATACTTGCCTCCTGGTCGAAGTCGATGACGCGGGTTGTACGCTCACTCTTGGTAGTAGTCATCATTTCCTCTACAATTTTCTCAATTGTGTCGGCTTCACTTTCGATGGCTCCGGTCAGCGGCCAGCATCCCAGGGTACGGAAGCGTATCTTTTTCATTTCTATCTTGTCGCGGTATTTTTCCGGCAGACGGTCATCGTCCGGCATGATAAGCTGTCCGTCGATGTTTACTACCGGACGTTCTTTAGCAAAATACAAAGGAACGATAGGAATATTTTCCAGACGGATATACTGCCAGATATCCAGTTCAGTCCAGTTGCTGAGCGGGAACACGCGGATGCTTTCTCCCTTACGGATACGTGCATTGTAGATATCCCATAATTCCGGACGCTGGTTTTTAGGATCCCACTGATGGAATTCGTTACGGAAAGAGAAGATACGCTCTTTGGCACGTGATTTCTCTTCGTCGCGGCGTGCGCCACCGAAAGCTGCATCAAATTTATATTTGTCGAGTGCATGAAGCAGTGCCTGTGTTTTCATCAGGTCGGTATGTACCTTACTGCCATGAGTAAACGGTCCTACTCCTGCCTTGAAAGCTTCCATATTGCTTTCTACAATCAGGTTCCAGCCATATTTTTTTGCATAGTCATCGCGGAATTGAATCATTTCCTTGAATTTCCATTTCGAGTCGATATGCATCAGCGGAAATGGAACTTTTCCCGGTGCAAAAGCTTTTTCGGCCAGACGTACCATCACCGACGAGTCTTTTCCGATGCTGTATAGCATGACCGGATTTTCAAATTCGGCAGCCACCTCTCTGATAATGTGAATCGATTCTGCTTCGAGTTCTTTCAGGTGGCTTAAACGATATTCTTCTTTCATGTTTGTATTAAGTTTTTTTAGTTTCTTGTTTATTCAGTGATGAGGCTTGAACTTAAAATTTTACTTTCGGCAAAATCAGTTCCAACAGTTTGTTAACCGATTCTTCTACCGACAATTTGGAGGTATCGAGCGAAAGAGCCGGATGAGCCGGTACTTCAAATGGAGCCGAAATACCTGTAAAGTTTTTTATTTCTCCTCTTCTGGCCTTGGCATACAGGCCTTTTACATCGCGTCGCTCGCATTCCTCGAGTGGAGTACTGATGTATATTTCCATAAAATCTTGTTTGCCGATGATGTTTGCTGCCATTTCACGCATGTCGTTGTTCGGACTGATGAAAGCGGCCAGAGTGATGATACCTGTGTCGACAAACAGCTTACCTATTTCGGCAATGCGGCGTATGTTTTCCATACGGTCTGCTTCAGAAAAGCCCAGGTTGTTGTTGATTCCGCTGCGTATGTTGTCGCCGTCGAGAATGCGGCACAACAGTCCCCGTTTCTGCAACTCCCGTTCCATGGCAATGGCAAGAGTACTTTTTCCGGAACCACTAAGTCCGGTGAACCAGATCATGACTCCCCTCTGGTTTAGCAACTGCTCTTTGTCGGAGCGTCCCAGCATTTTGTCGAATATAGGATAAATATGAGTTGTTTCTTCCATAAACTTTATAATTGTTTAGAATTCCCATATTTGAGGTATTACAAATACGGAAATCAGAAATGTAATGATATTCAGAGGTAAACCGATACGTACGAAATCGGTGAACTTGTAGTTACCGATACCCTGTACAATCAGGTTGGTCTGATAGCCAATCGGCGTAGAGAAACTGGCCGATGCTGCCATGCAGATTACTACAAAGAAAGGCATCGGACTGACTCCCAGCTGTTGCGAAAGCGACAGAGCCAGCGGAAACGACAAGGCAGCCGCAGCATTATTGGTAATCAGTTCGGTAAAGATATTGGTAATGATGAACATGGCGGCCAACAGTACGTAAGGACCGTAATTGTGGCTCAGTCCGATGATGTAACCGGCAAGCAGGTCGGCTACTCCGGAGTTTTCCATCGCTTTACTGATGGCAAATGCACAGGCAATGGTAATCAGGATATCCCACGAAATGTATTTGGTATATTTGCGCGGAGGGAAAATCTTGGTCCATGCCATCAGCACTGTGGTGACTGAGACGAAGAAGAACATATCCAGTTTGATGCCTTCCGGCAACAGTTTCTGTATGGCTGGCAATTCGCCGATGGTAGCACCTATAATCATAATAAGCAGCAGAATCAGGGCAAACCATCGTTTTTTCTTTTGAACCGGTTCGTGGTCTTTTCCGTTGGCAAGCATGATGAAGACAGACGATTCTCCCCATGTCTGGATAAAGCTGTCGTCTGCCAGAAGAATCAGGGTGTCTCCTTCGCGGAACCGTACATTGTTCAAATTGGTATATGTATGACCGTTGCGGCGAAGTTCTTTCACTTCGGCTCCGTAATGACGTTTGAAGTCGAAGTCGCTCACCCGTTTGTTGATACCGGGAAAGCGTGCTCCCAATACGGCTTCTACCGGATGGAGAGAAGAATTTTCTTCGTCTTCAATGGCGGTATTGTCCGGACGGTTTGCCGGAAGCAGTTTGTGGGAAAACAGAAAAAGATAAATGATACCTGCAATGGCAATGAAGATACCGACTTTTCCGAGTTCGAACATGCTGAATCCTTTCATACCTGCTTCCTGAATCATACTGTGAACGACCAGATTGGTGGAAGTTCCTATCAGTGTACAGATTCCTCCCAGAATGGTGACATACGAAAGCGGAATCAGAAAATAAGTCGCAGGCAGTTTTACATAGTTGGCCCATCGCTTGATGATAGGGGCAAATATAACAACTACCGGAGTGTTGTTGAGAAAAGCCGAAATAAAGGCAATACTTGGCAACAGACGTAATTGTGCCTTGAATACGGTGGTCTGCTTTTGAGGCAGCAGTTTCTTGATGAATTGTGTCAAGGCCCCGCTTTGCCGGATTCCTTCACTGACCAGAAACAGCATGGCTACCGTAATCATTCCTTTGTTGCTGAATCCCTCCAGCATTTCCTTGGGGGTAAGGATACCGGTACAGAGGAAGACCACTACTGCCGAGAACAGAATCATTCCCGGACGCATCTTGTCCATAACCAGTGCAGCCAGCATGGCTATCAGTGTAAGAAGTACAATAATTATTTCAAATGTCATGGTCGGTTTTATTCTGCTATGAACCAGGGGTTCAGTAAGTCGGTTTTATTGTATTGCAAGGGGAGAAGGCTGCCCGCCTGATATACTTCTTTTCCTGCAGCACGTACGATGGCATGTCCGGCAGCAGTATCCCATTCCATAGTCGGGGCAAAGCGTGGATATACGTCGGCTTTTCCCTCGGCTATCAGACAGAGTTTCAGAGAACTTCCTATGGAAACGGTTTCTACGTGACCATGTTTTTCTTTCATCTCTGCAATGTATTTTTCGGTTTCTTCTGTCAGGTGAGACCGTGAAGCCACTACCATAAACGTATGGTCAGGTTCTTGAGGATAGGGCAGACGGTGTGCGCAGGCTGTCAGTTCGTCGAAGCTGGCAGGAAGATTTTCCTCTGTCACGTTGTTTATTTTGAAGGCTCCTTCCGTATAGTCGGCAAAGTAAAGTACCTGTTTTTCCGGTACATAAATTACTCCCGCTTCGGGTATCCCCTTTCTTACGTAAGCTATATTTACAGTAAATTCTCCGTTGCGTTTGATAAACTCTTTTGTTCCGTCCAGCGGATCGACAATCCATAATTCATTCCAGCTTTGCCGTTCTTCTACCGGGATTTTCTTTCCTTCTTCGCTGAGTATAGGATAGGGTGTGTCTGCCAGTGTAGAAGCAATTACTTCGTGCGCCTTGCGGTCTGCAATCGTCAAAGGTGAATTGTCTGCTTTTTTCTCTATCTCAAAATCCGCATTCGGATCGTCGTAAACGTTTTTTATTTTCTTGCCGGCCTTTACTGCGGCTTGAATGGCAACAAATAGTATATTCTTATCCATGATTATTTAAATGGTTGTAAAATAACAGTTTTTTTAAGACTTAAAACTGGTATAATCTTCTGTTTTTTTGTCCTATATCCTCATTTATAACTTCTTTTAATAGATGCAAGGCAAAAGAACAGGACTCTTGCTTTTATTTATGCGAATGTTTCCACATTCTCCACATGTAGTATGCGCAATGGGTGAAGGCAAAGACAAACGAAATGATAAGTAGTGTCTGGTCTGCGTTCCAGCCTACTGTCTGCTGATGCCAAAGTCCGGTGATGACGCATAATACCGAGAGAATCAGTCCCATGATGTTCAGTACCATATCTCCTTTGCGGTGTCGCAGATTGGGCTCCAGTTTACTGTGTCTGATACCATATACCGAGTAGATATCCAGTCCAATCAGCATCCAAAGTACCAGACGGATCCATGTATCGGCCGGAAGGAAACACATCATGCAGAGGCAGGTCAGAATTCCCAGGATAGGAATAACCGGGACAAATGGAGTCTTGAAGGCACGGTGTGCGTCAGGCATGGTTTTCCGTACTATCAGTACGGCTGCACATACCAGAGTAAAGGCCAGCAGGGTACCGATACTGGTCATTTCGCCTGCCACTTCGGCCGGTATAAATCCTGCCAGCAGACCTACTACCACCATAAACAGAAAATTGCTGTGTACGGGAGTACGGTATTTCTCATTGATGCGTGAGAAGAAAGGAGGAAGCAGGCCGTCGTGGCTCATGCTCAGGAATACACGGCTTTGTCCGAGCAGGGTGACCATAATCACGGAGCAATACCCGAAAAGGATAGCGAGTACGATGGCTTTGTTCAGCCAGGGGTAGGCGGGTACAATGACACCGTCGGCACCGGGAGTACCCATGTGTTCGATGGCTACTGCCACGGGGGCGATTCCTTCTTGTCCGCTGAATTCGGAATAGTGTGCTACTCCCGTCATTACGTGGGCAAACAGAATGTACAGGATGGTACATACCAGTAATGACATCAGAATACCGATAGGCATGTTGCGACGGGGATTTCTGGTCTCCTGTGCGGCGGTACTTACCGCATCAAATCCCAAAAAGGCAAAGAATACGATGGCGGCTCCGCGCAAGATACCCGACAGGCCGTATTCGCCCAAAGCTCCCGTATTTTCAGGAATATAAGGTATGTAGTTTTCTGTACGGATAAACTGCCAGCCTAAAATGACAAATACCAGAATGACTGCTATTTTCAGAAACACAATCAGACCGTTTACGAAAGAACTGCCTGCTGTACCGCGCATCAGGATGAGGCTCATGGCTATTACAATGAGAATAGCCGGAATATTGACAATCCCGCCGTCCCATGGACAGGCTGTAAAGGCATGTGGCAGTTCGATACCGATGCTGTTCAGGAAGAACACCATGTACCGGCTCCAGCTGATACTGACCGTGGTGGCGGCTACAGTATACTCCAATACGAGGTCCCAGCCTATAATCCAGGCAATGAGTTCTCCCATGGTAGCATACGAGTAAGTGTACGCACTTCCTGCTACGGGTATCATGGAGGCAAACTCGGCATAACACAGTCCGGCAAAGCAACAGCCGATTGCGGCAATGATAAACGACAGGGTGATGGCAGGACCGGTATATCCGGCTGCTACTGTTCCTGTAATGGAGAACAGTCCGGCTCCGATAATGACTCCTACCCCTAAGGCTATTAAGCTGATGGGGCCTAACACTCTTTTCAGGCTTTTGCTGCCCGATTGTTCTGCTTCTGCTTGCAGTGCTTCTATACTTTTCTTGATGAATAATCCCATGGTTGATATTATATAATTTCCTGCAAAGATATAAATAAAAACCGGTAACCCGCTCTTTGGGAAAAAGAGAGGGTTGCCGGTGGGGGCTGAATGGGCAAAAATAACCGGTCTGTCCGGCTTGTATAACCTCCGGTTTACGCGACAAGTATCGAAGGCTCACGATACTTGTATCGTTGGCTTACGTGACAAGTATCGTGAGCCAACGTGACAAGTCGCGTTTTTTGAGGCAGCAAAGCATCGTTTGAAAGGCATTTACTCCAGGTAAGTAGTGATTCTTCCACTGAGTTGAAGCAGGGAGATTTCACACATCTTCGTGTCGTATTCGGCAGAGAGGATACGTTCTTCGGCATCCAGCAGACTTTTCTGTGCTTCACGCATTTCGATACCCGAAAGGTCGCCCAGCAGATAACGTTCTTTGGCGATTTCATGGTTTTCGCGGGCTGCTATCAGATTCTGCCGTTCCAGATTCAGCAGGCGGAGGTTGTTGCGGTAAGCCTGCCACAGGTTGCTCAGGTCGGCACGAAGTCCCTGTTCCACCTCTTCGCGTGCCAGTTGGGCATTTCGTATCGCCAGACTGGCATTCCGCTTTTCGCGGCGGCGGTTACCGTCGAACAGGTTGAATCCTACGGTGATTCCTCCGCTGAATCCCCAGTTGCTGCGGCTGCGTATGGCATTTACATCGTATTTGTTCAGCGTATATCCATATCCGGCATTCAGCTTTACGTAAGGATAGTTGCGCGACAAGACTTTCTTATAATCCAGTTGGGCAAGGGTAGAGTTCTGGTCGGCTTTCAGCAGGCTGGCATTGGTTGCCAGAGTGGCTTCCCACAACTCACCGAAGTTGAGCCAGTCTTTTACATCAATCAGCGAGTCTTTCACCCGTACCGGACGGTCTACATCCTTGTTGGCCATCAGTTCGTTCAGGTTGATGCGCGAAGTGTGCACCAGTTCCTGCTGCTTCATGTACTGGGCACTGTCGGCATTGAAGTCCACCTTGGCCTGCTGGTAATCCAGGCGCGAGAAGTTACCGATGTGGTAACGCTCTTCTACGATACGCAGACGTTCTTTGGAAAGCGATACGGCATACCGGAAATTCTTCAGTCGGATTTCCTGCTGCACATAGTTGTAGTATTCGGCAGCCAGCGTGGCGATGAAGTCTTCGATGGCAATGCGGGTATTGGTTGCACCCTGACGTTCCAGCACCTGCAGTTCCTTATAGGTTGTCGTAATGTTGAATCCGTCGAAAATCGTCCAGTTCAGGTCGATGCCGGCATCCAGTGTCTGGTCGAATACTCCCCGTTGTCTGCTGGTTACATCCGTAGCCCGGTCTTTGCTGTCCGAGTTATCCACACTTCCCGAATATCCCGCTGTAAGGTCGAGTGTAGGCAAGTAGCCTGCATTGGCCAGTGTGGCATTGTTCTTGCTCATCTGTTCCTCGTTGCGGGTGATACGCAGCGAGTAGTTGTTCATCAGTCCTTCTTCCAGACACTGTTTCAAGGTATATTCGTATTGTGCCTGTGCGGGCAGTGTAATACCCGCCAGAATAATTGCTATATAGAGGATACGTTTCATGCCTTCTTGATTTTTTTGCTTCGGTTAGTAGATATATACGAATAAATGGCCGGTACGATATACATGGTGAGGAAAGTAGAAACCAGCATACCTCCCACCACGGCAATACCCATGGCAATACGCTGGTTGGCACCTTCTCCGGTTGCATAAGCCAGCGGAATAAGTCCCAGGATGGTAGACGCACTGGTCATCAGGATAGGACGCAGACGCTGCAAGGCGGCATCGCGTATGGCAGTCATCTTGTCTTCTCCGTTTTCCTGTTTCTGGTTGGCAAATTCCACAATCAAGATACCGTTCTTGGCTACCAGTCCAATGAGCATGATGATACCAATCTGGCTGAAGATGTTCATGGTAATGTCGTTGAAATACATGAAAACCAAGGCTCCTGCAATAGCCAGCGGTACGGTAAGCATGATGATGAACGGGTCTTTGAAGCTTTCGAACTGGGCAGCCAGAATCAGGTAAATCAGAATCAGTGCCAGAATGAAGGCAAACATCAGGCTCGAAGAACTTTCGCGATAATCTTTCGAGTCGCCGGAGAGGGCGGTACGGAAGGTATCGTCCAGTACTTCCGAAGCAATTTTATCCATCTCATCCAAACCTTCGCCAATGGTCTTGCCTTCGGCCAGTCCGGCAGAAATCGTGGCCGACAGGAAACGGTTGTAGTGATACAGCTTGGGCGGAGTAATCGATTCTACAAATTCCACCAGGTTATCCAGCTGAATCATTTCTCCCTTGTCGCTCCGGATATAGATAGACTTGATGTGTGCCGGCTGGTTACGCTGCTGGCGGTTGATCTGTCCCAATATTTCGTATTGCTTGCCGTTCATGTAGAAATACCCCATACGCTGGCCGCTCAATCCGTATTGCAGGGTAGAGGCAATGTCGCGTACGTTCACTCCCATGGTTCCGGCCTTGTCGCGGTTGATGTGGACACGTACTTCCGGACTACTGAATTTCAAGTCTACATCGGCCATCTGGAACACCGGATTGTCGTATACGCGGTTCAGGAACTCAGGCAATACCTTTTCCAGTTTTTCAAGACTGACAGCCTGCAATACATACTGGATAGGCATGCTGCTGCGGCGTCCGCCAAAAGAAGACTGCTGACGTACAAATGCACGTGCTTTGGTCTTGCTCTTGATGGCTTTCGAGATTTTCTCGGCTACTTCCATCTGGGTGTAGTCGCGGTCTTTGATGTCTTTCAGTATGACACTGATGTTTCCGCTACCGCTCGATACACGGGCAGTGACTGCTGCTGCATCGGGCACCAGCGAGTCGACCAGTGCATTGATGTCTTCCGTATAGTCGCGGATGTATTCGTAGCTGGCACCTTCTGCCGCCTTGGTCATGATGTTGATTTGAGAGCGGTCTTCGAGCGGAGCCATTTCCGAAGGAATGTAGTTCCACAGGAATCCGATGAGTATCAGCGTAAGAATAATAAACGGAATGGCAATGATTCTCTTTCTTAGAAAAGCCTCCAGCGAGCGTCCGTATACCCGGTTCATCCCATCGAAGAAAGGTTCGGTCTTGCGGTAGAACCAACTTTGCTTTTCGCGGTGTTTCAACAGCTTGGTAGCCAGCATCGGAGTAAAGGTCAGTGCGGCAAACGAGGAAATGATAACCGAACCTGCCACTACGAAGCTGAACTCACGGAACAGACGTCCGCTGGTACCTTCCATAAAGACAATGGGCAGGAACACGGCTACCAGTGTGATGGTGGTAGAGATAACGGCAAAGAAAATCTCCTTCGCTCCTTCGATTCCGGCTTCGAAGGGTTTCATTCCCTTCTCGATGCGGATGTAGATATTTTCCGTCATTACGATGGCATCGTCGACTACCAGACCTACGGAAAGTACTACCGCCAGCATGGTCAGTACGTTGATGGAGAATCCGGCCACATACATCACAAAGAATGCACCGATAAGCGATACCGGAATCACGATACACGGAATCAGTGTTACACGCCAGTCGCGCAGGAACAGGAAGATAATGATGATAACCAGTGCAAAGGCTTCGTATACGGTGCTTTCTACTTCGGCAATAGACGCACGGATAAACTTGGTATTGTCGAACCCGTAACTGAAGTCTACATCGTCGGGCAAGTCTTTGCGCATCTGTTCCATGCGCTGGTATACGGCATCGGCAATTTCAATGTGGTTGGCTCCCGGCTGTGGGATGACTACCACACCTACCATCGGTACTCCGTTCATTTTCATGTAACTCTTGATATCGGCAGCACCCAGTTCGGCATAACCTACATCGCTGAGGCGGATTACCTGACCGTCCACTTCCTTTATCACTACATTGTTGAATTCTTTGGCGGTATGCATCTGCCCCATGGTGCGGAGAGTAAGTTCTACGGTATTTCCTTCTATACTGCCCGAAGGGAGTTCCACATTCTCATTGTCCATGGCATTCTTGATGTCGACGGGAGTAATGCCATAGCCTGCCATTTTAGTAGGGTCGAGCCACAGACGCATGGAGTAGCGTTTCTCCCCCCAGATGGATACACTACTTACATCGGAAATAGTCTGCAACTGTTCCTTTACGGTGAGGTCAGCTATTTCACTCAACTCCAGCAGCGAGCGGCGGTCGCTTCGGATGGCAACCATCAGAATCGGACTGGCGTCGGCGTCGGCTTTCGAAACGGTAGGAGGGTCGCAGTCCCGCGGCAAGTAACGCTGTGCACGCGAAACCTTGTCGCGCACGTCGTTGGCAGCGGTTTCCAGGTCGACAGAAAGTTCAAATTCTACGGTAATACGGCACTGTCCCTGCTGGCTCACACTGGAGAGGGAGCGGATACCGGGAATACCGTTGATGTTCTGTTCCAGCGGTTCGGTAATCTGGTTTTCTATTACATCTGCATTGGCTCCGGAGTAGCTGCAGGTCACGGAGATAATCGGGTTGTCTACCGACGGGTATTCACGTACCCCCAAAGTAGTATATCCTATCATACCGAAGAGCAGGATAATAATGGTGAGTACGGTAGCCAATACCGGCCGGCGAATACTTAATTCGGATATATTCATGGCTGCGGTATTAGTTTAGTTGATCAATGGTGACAGGCATTCCGGTACGGAGCTGTAAGGTTCCGGAAGTGAGAATGGTATCGCCGGCAGAAAGGCCTTTTACAATCTGGATTTCAGCTTCCGTACGGATACCGATTTCCACATCTACAGGATATGCTTTTCCGGAACGGTATACAAAGACTTTGTTTTTACCCATTTCGGGAACAATCGCTTCCGAAGGAATGGCAATGGCATCGCTGATTTCTTCCTGTTTCAGCGATACATCGGCATAGCGTCCCGGAAGCAGAAGTCCGTTGTGGTTCGGATAAATGGCACGTACGGTCAGGGTATGTGTCTCGGGGTCGATGCTCGATTCGGTAGCATATACCTGAGCCTTAAACTCTTCCAACTTTCCTTCTATTTTGAAAGTCAGATTGGTACCTTTCCGTATCTGGCGTGCATAGCGTTCGGGTACGGCAAATTCTACTTTAAGCGGCGTAATTTTAGTCAGTTTGGCAATGACGGTAGTAGGAGAGGCATAAGCACCGGTACTTACCTGGCGCAGACCGATTACCCCATCAAACGGAGCACGAAGTTCTGTCATGGCAATGCTGGCTTTTACATTCTCGATGTCGGCATGCAGAGTGGCGAGTTCGGTCTTTACCTGTTCGTAGGCCTCCTTACTCACTGCATCGCGCTGCAGCAGGGCATTCTGACGGAATACCCGGTCTTCTGCCAGAGGCATCTGAGCCTCCAGACGGGCGAGCTGTGCCTGAAGCTGGCTGTCGTTTACCTTGGCCAGCAACTGTCCTTTTTTTACAGAACTACCTTCGGTAAAATTGATGTCTATGATTTTTCCGGAAGCTTCAAACGAGAGGTCTACTTCTTCGTCCGGCATCAACTTTCCGCTGACGAAAAGCTGGTCGGTTATCAGATGCGGTTTTATAATCTGTCCGTTTACGTTTAAAGCTTTTTTACTTTCCTGAGGCTTTACATCTTCTATCTTATTCAGTTCTTCGTTTTCTCTGGGGGTAAAAGTATGAATACCCAGCCCAATCAGACCGGCTCCCACACAAATGATGATTCCCCACTTCATACCTTTGTTCATGTGTTCTTCAAATCTAATTTGTTTCCAATTTTTAACTTTGGAGAGCAAACTTAGGGAAATGTTTAATAAAGAAACATTTTTTTAATGATTTTTTGTATTTAAGTAGGAATGAGCTTTGCAGCCTGTATATTATAAAACATGGGCTTATACGTTACTGCGTATAAGCCCATATACTATACAGATATAAAATGGAGCAGAGTAGCCCTTACTCCATTTAAAACAGTTTGTCTTTAGAACTTCTGATTGGCCATTTTCCATGCACCCAGGAAGGAAGCTTTACTGATTTCCACCACTTTCTCCCAGTTGATTTTGTAAGCTTCATCACCCGGCATGTGATAATCCGGATGTCCGTTGGTATGATACCACATGATAGGAATCTGCAGGCGTGCAAAAGTGGCATTGTCACTTCCTCCCACAGGGTTGTCCCACGGGCGGTAATCCGGTTCAAGTTGCAGGTTATACTGTTTTACATCCTTTTTCAGCCATTCGCCGAAAGCCGGAGTCGCTTCGGTGTACATAAATGCTACGTGCTTCGGACGTGATTCATCCATGTTACGGCCTATCATGTCGAAATTCAGATACCCCTTCACCTTCTTGATGTCCGGATAAACCTGTGCAAAATACTTCGAACCGAGCAATCCTTTTTCTTCTCCGTCCCAGAATGCGAAAATCACGGTACGTTCCGGCTGTTCTCCTGTAGCCAGAAAGGCACGTGCAATCTGCAGCACTGCCGAAACTCCCGAAGCATTGTCGTCGGCTCCGTTGTAAATCTTGTCTCCGTCCAGCATCGGATCGTATCCCAGGTGGTCGTAATGTGCCCCCACAATTACAATTTCGTCTTTTTTCTTTCCCTCTATTTTCCCCAGTACATTGCGCATGGCATATTTCTGATGCACCGGTTGTGCCTTGATTACAGCAATCGAGTCGGGATGAACTTGCAGACGTCCGGGTTTGGCACGTTCTGCACGGTAAGCTTCAAACGGCTGGAAATAACTGTCGAACAGCGGTTCAATTCCCCACAACTGCAACAATGAAGCAATATACTGTCCTGCAATTCGTCCTCCTTGCCATCCTGCTTCCCGTCCTTCCAGTTCGTCGGCAGCAAGAAATCCGATGGTAGCTTCGGCGCTGGCTCTATTGATGGTGGCAAGTCCTTTCTTTTCAGCGTCACACTGCGTGCGCGATGCGGCATCGATTTGGGCACATACGGCACAAATCAGGGCCAAAAATAAAATGCGGAATTTTGTCATGATAATAGGGCTGGTTTTAAGTTTGTTAATAAGCCGAACGGTATTTCCCTTCCTCTTTATCTTCCAGTATATTCAGATAGGAAGTATACCTTGATTCGCTGATATAATGTTTTTCTACGGCTTCACGTACAGCACATCCCGGTTCGTGACGATGTGTACAGTTTCCATACTTGCATTGGGCCGACATTTCGAATATCTCCTTAAAGTAATGACCTACTTCTTCATCCTTCATGTCGAACGTTCCGAATCCTTTGATACCCGGTGTGTCGATGATGTATCCATCTCCTTCTACCGGAAACATTTCGGAGAAAGTAGTGGTATGCATTCCCTTGTTGTGATATTCGGAAATTTCTCCGGTTCGCAGTTGCTGGTCGGGTAGGATGGCGTTAATCAATGTCGATTTTCCTACTCCCGAATGTCCGGAGAACAGAGTGACCTTTCCGGCCAGGCTCTCTTTCAGTTCCTGAATGCCGGTTTGGTTCAGTGCCGATACCCGATAGCATGGATAGCCGATGTGTGTATACAAGTTGATTAAAGCCTCCAGATAATGCTGTTCTTCCTCGGTATACCGGTCCACTTTGTTGAACACCAGACTTACCGGTACCCGATAAGCCTCTGCCGATGCCAGAAAGCGGTCGATGAAGATAGTCGATGTTTCCGGATAATTTACGGTCACAATCAGCAGACACTGATCCAGATTGGCAGCAATGATATGCGATTGTTTCGACAAGTTGGAAGCCCGTCGGATGATGTAATTCTTCCGGTCTTCTATTTCGGTGATAAATGCCGTACCTTCCGTATTGGGAGCAATTTTTACATAGTCACCCACGGCAATGGGGTTGGTGCTTCTGATCCCTTTCAGACGGAAGTTTCCCTTTATCTTGCATTCTATCAACTGGTTGTCTTCTGTCTTGACCAAGTACCAGCTTCCGGTATTTTTTATAACTAAGCCTTTATTCAAACCTGTGTGTTTTTTTAGAAAAGTGAAATAAAAAAAAGAATGAAGAATGGAACGGAAGAATTACCAGCCTTTCAGGCCAAGTCCATTCTCCGGTTTCTATTCTTCATTCTTCCTTGTTTGTATTATACAGTCATGATTTCTTTGTCCTTGGCTGCCAGCATGTCGTCAATCTGCTTGATAAACTTGTCGTGTACCTTCTGCAGTTTGGCTTCAGAGTTCTTCTGTTCGTCTTCCGGCATACCGTCTTTCACTGCTTTTTTCAGTGCATCCATAGCATCGCGGCGTGCATTACGTACACTGACTTTTGCAGTTTCGCCTTCACCTTTACACTGTTTTGCCAGCTGTTTACGGCGTTCCTCAGTCAAAGGAGGAATACCCAGACGGATGATTTCTCCGTTGTTTTCCGGCATGATACCTAATTCTGAGTCGATAATTGCTTTTTCAATAACGCGGAACATGCTTTTGTCCCATGGTTTGATGGCAATACTGCGTGCATCAGGAGTAGTCACTGCAGCCACATTGTTGATGGGCACCATGCTTCCGTAAGAGTCTACGCGAATACCGTCCAACAGACGTACGTCCGCTTTTCCTGCGCGGATATGTGCCAATGCATCGTCCAAATACATAATTGCCATGTCCATTTTTTCTTCAGCTTCCTGAAGAATCGTTTTAGAATCTGCCATATTGTTGTTCTTTTTAAAGTTTATCAGTTTATAAAATAAGGATTTATGCGAACAAAAATACGTTATTTTTTATTCTTCTGCAATAGTTGTTCTTTAAAAGGTAGAATTATTTGCCGCCGGCTTCAAGACATAAAAAAACGGCTTGCCGCAGTGGCAAGCCGTACTGATATATGAGAGTCAGACTATTTCTCGTTGGCCAGTGTTTCATCGATAGCCTGTATCTTCTTCACGATAAGTTCCATATCTCCTTTCAGGCGTTCAATTTTTTTGCCGATTTCTCCTACCAGCGAATTACCTTTTTTCGAATTGGAATTGAGGAAACCCAAATTGTTTTCGTAAGTTTTGATATCAGCTTTCAGCTTTTCGTAGTTACGCATCAGTTTTTCACGTTCGCGGTACAGGTTTTCGGTCTTTCCCAGTCCCGATTTAAACGTATTCAGTTTCTTTTCCGAAGCCGAAAGATGCAACTTGTCGAAAAGTTTGTCTACCAGTCCGTGGAATTCCTTGTAGATGCGGTCTTTTTCCTTGAACGGTACGTGTCCCACACTGTTCCATTCCTTAATCAGTTGTCGGATTTCTTCAGATACGTTTTCATCTGTATCTCCCGATGCATCCAGATCGGACAGTTGGCGTATGATTCCTTTTTTCTTTTCCAGATTTTCCATTTCTTCCGAACGTTGTGAAGAAGTCGCTTTGTTTTTCTGGGCAAAGAAATAGTCGCATGCACTGATGAAACGCTTCCATACCCCGTCCGAATGTTTCTTAGCTATCGGTCCTACTGTTTTCCATTCCTTCTGCAGTTTAGTCAGGATTTCGGCTGTTTCTTTCCAGTCTGTGCTGTCTTTCAGGGCTTCTGCCTTTTCGCACAATTCTCTTTTCTTTTGCAGGTTGGCTGCCATTTCTTCTTTTACAGCTTTGAAGAAAGCGGCTTTACGTTTGAAGAACTCGTCGCATGCAGCGCGGAAACGCTCGAAAATCTTGACGTTCATTTTCTGCGGTGCAAAGCCTATGGTTTTCCATTTAGCCTGCAATGCCAGTATTTCCTGTGTCTTTTCCTCCCAGTCGGCAAAGGTAGTAAACGTATCATACTCCATTGCTTCCACAATCTCGCAGATTACGGTTTTCTGATCCAGGTTATTCTGCTCTTTTTCTTTTTGTTCCTCAAAATGTTTCTGATGGCGGCGGTTGACAACGGAAGAAGCATCTTTAAATCGTTTCCAGATACTGTCTCTCAATTCTTTTGCCACAGGTCCGATGTTGCGGAATTCCTGATGAAGTTTTTGCAGTTGGTGGAAAGCGGAGACAGGGTCATTGGCTTCTGCCAGCTTTTCGGCAGCTTCACACAAATAAGTTTTCTGTTCCAGGTTTTTCTTGAAGTCGTATTCTCTGAATTCATTGTTCAACTTCACCATGTCATAGAACTTCTCGGTATAGTGCTGGTAGTTTTTCCACAATTCATTGGCCTTGTTTGCCGGTACCAGTTTAATGTCGTTCCATTCCTGTTGCAACTGCTTGAACTCATTGTATATGCTGTTGGTATCTCCTTGATTTTCGGTCAATTCCTTCATTCTCTCCAGAATGGCGAGTTTTTTCTGAAGGTTTTCTTCCTTTATCTGCTCCTGTTCAGCAGCAATACTGTTTCTTTTTTCTTTGATTTGTGCCATTACTTCTTTCATGGCTCCTTCAAGTGGCTCTGCTTTCACTGTGTAGTCTTCGGCAGCGCCTCCGGCTTCTATATACGCCTTATATGCCGCATCCTGTTCGGCATGCAGCATTTTATAGAACGATTGTTTCAGTGAGTCGATTTCCTGTTTGTCTGCATTGCAAGGATCCAGACTGATTTCTTTTAGACGAGCTACAATATCTTCTTTTGTACGTTTTGTGTTATGTACAGCCATATTGTTGTTAGCTTCGTTAGTTGTAACCGAAGTTTCAGGCATGTTGTCTGCATTTACTTCAGTTAAGGGGCGATTGGTGTCATTTGCTTCCATCGTATGTAGAATTTAAAGTATCATCGATACTGTTTATTGTAAAGTTGAATTACAAATTAAGAAAATAAAATCTGATTTTCATATTATTTTGTGAATTATTTTATTGCTTATTGTGCATAAGTTCTTCTGATAGCTGATTTAATGAATTATTCCAATAAATGAAATGCCGTTTCCCATAATAGTGAGAAACGGCATTTCACAAGGAAAAATGACTGATGTTATGAGTCTTGGAAATATTTAAAGCGATGATTGTATTCGGATATCGGTTTTCAAGAAAATATTGGATAGATATTATCTCCCCAATAGTCTAATACTAAAGTCCGAATACATGTTGCCAAAAGTAACCAACACAGTCCACCTGCCAACAAGACTGCTTTTTTATGATGGCAGTAGTAAAGAACAGCTGTTGCTGTAATCGCTATATTACAAAAATCTTGGCATAAGAGTATTACAGATTCTTTAAAAAAGAAAATGTGGGAGGGTAGAGATAAGATAAGCATACCTATATACAAAGGAAGCAAAACTTTTAGCATTCCTGCACTTTTTTCATACTTTGACAAGGCTATATAAAATAATATCGCATAAAAGATTCCTCCTAAAAGTATAGAGAAGGAAAAGTGTGAATCTAACTTCGTTATATACACATCAATGTACCTGAGCACAAATTCTAGCAAAACTCCGGAAAGGGAGAGTAGAAGTAATTTCCCAAATAGTTTCATAATTATTAGCTTAAGTAGTTTTGTAATAATGTTTATAAAAAATAGAATTTAATAGTTATATAAAAAAACAAATTCCGTCTTGGTGCGCATTGTGATGAATGCGTGACGGAATTTGTCAATGCAAAAGTATTTTTTTTTTATAAATATGCAAATTTGTAAGGCGCTTTTATGACAGCAGAACCGTAATCCCCATATACATCAGCATACCGATGATGTCGTTTGTGATCGAGATAAAGGGTCCTGTGGCAATAGCCGGATCTATTTTCAGTTTTTCCAGCGTCATCGGTACCAGCGTACCGAAAATAGATGCAAACATCACTACGGCAAAGAGGCTGATGGAAACAGAATAACTTACGGTAGCATGGGCTCCAAAGCGGATAAAGTTATAAATATATACCAGCATGGAGATGATGGTTGCATTGATCAAGGCTACGACCGATTCCTTCAGAACCTGCTTGAATGTATTCTGTGCATCCAGCGAGTTGTTGGCCAGACCCTGTACCACAAGCGCCGACGACTGTGTACCCACATTTCCTCCGGTACCACCAATCAGCGGAATGTAAAGTGCCATTTCCGGATGAGCGGCAAAGGTGGAATCAAAATTTCCCAGAATCATGGAGTTGCCTATTCCTCCCAACATACCGATAATCAACCAGGGCAGGCGGGCAGTAGTCTGACGGAATACGTTATCGTCCGATTCTACGTCCTGCGACAAACCGGAAGCCAACTGATAGTCTCGTTCTGCCTGTTCACGTACTTCATCCATTACGTCGTCTACGGTAATTCGTCCCACCAGTCGTCCGATACTGTCCACTACAGGAACTGCCACCAGGTCGTACTTCTCGATGACTTGTACCACATCCTCTATCGGTGTATCCACATGCACCGATACCGGATCTTTCTTCATGACATGTTTTACCTTCGAAACAGACGGGCTGGTAATCATCTTCTTCAGTGGAAATACCCCCCGCAGCCGTTCGTCATCATCCACTACATATACGTAATAAATTTCATCCATGTCCTCTGCCTGTATACGCATTTCGCGCAGACACTCGGGCATACTCCAGTTCTCGTTTACGATGACCATTTCCGTACCCATCAAACCACCGGCGGTATCTTCATCGTATTTCAGCAAGTCTACGATGTCTCCAGCCTGTTCGATGTCTTCAATGTGCGAGAGGACCTCTTCCTGTTTGTCTTCATCCATTTCACGGATAATGTCTACCGCATCGTCCGAGTCCATGTAGTCCACAAACCGTTTGGCGATAGTTTCCGAAGGCAACAGATCGAGGAATCGTTTACGCGCATCCTCGTCCATTTCAATCAGCACGTCGGCAGCTTTTTCGTTGTCGAGCAGCAGATAGATAAAACGGGCATCTTCCGCATCCAGTTCGTTGCAGAGTTCTGCGATATCGGCCGGGTGCAGGTCCTTCAATATCTCTTTCAGTTTCTCCGACTCCTTGTTTTCAATCAAGTCGGATACATTTGTCAAGTCATCGTTGTTCATTGTAGTATTACTCCTCTACGTTGCTTGTTTGCGCTCCCAGGGCTTCTTCCACCCGGTTTGTCAGATCAATAAATTCCTGTACCGAAAGCTGTTCCGGCCGTTTGTTGAAGATGGGGTCCGCACTCAGTGGATTTCCTTTTTCCAGAATAGGTGAAATAGAGTTACGCAGCGTTTTGCGTCGCTGGTTGAACGTAGTCTTCACGATTTGCTTAAACAACTTTTCGTTGCATCCCAATTCCGTCACCTCGTTTCTGGTCATACGTATCACGGCACTCTTCACCTTGGGAGGAGGGTTAAACACATGTTCGTGCACGGTAAACAGGTATTCCACCTTGTACCACGCCTGTATCAGTACACTCAAAATACCATAAGTCTTGTTGCCCGGTTTGGCGGCAATACGTTCTGCCACTTCCTTCTGTATCATACCCGTACAGCAGGGAATCAGGTCCTTATAGTCGAGCATCTTGAAGAAAATCTGGCTGGAAATATTATACGGATAGTTTCCGGTCAGCACAAACGGTTTTCCGTCGAAGAGGGTAGACAGGTCCATTTTCAGGAAGTCCTGTTCGATGATGTTGTCTCCCAGCTGTGCGAAGTTCTCCCGCAGATATGCCACCGATTCAAAATCAAGCTCCACCACCTTTACCGGTCGTTCTTTCCGGATGAGAAACTGGGTTAACACTCCCATACCCGGTCCCACCTCCAGAATCGGAAGCGTAGGGCAGGTGTCCACTGTATCGGCTATATCCTGAGCCACTTGCAAGTCTTTCAAAAAGTGCTGTCCTAAAAACTTTTTGGGTTTTACTGTTTTCATTCCGTATATATTTTCTCGATATTAATATAAGAATTATTCCGGCAAGATGTTATCTTTGCATCATGCAAAGTTAAGCATTAATCTTAAATAAACAGACAGGTTTTGAAACGAACTGATATAAAAATAACAAAGCTCCTGAACAAATCCTTTCAAATCATTTTGCCTTTGTTGTTTGGAGCGGCCATTTTGATATGGACCTATTACGATTTCGATTTTAGTCGTGTGCACGATGTATTGTTCGGGGGAATGCGTTACGACTGGATGCTCTTTTCTTTGGTCTTTGGCGTGTTGGCCCATTTGCTGCGCGGCTGGCGATGGAATCTGGCACTGGCTCCTTTGGGCGAATATCCCCGCCTGTCCAATAGCGTATATGCCATATTCGTATCCTATGCAGCCAATCTGGTCATCCCCCGTATCGGTGAAGTCTCCCGTTGCGGCATCCTTGCCAAGTATGATGGCGTATCCTTCCCCAAGTCATTGGGCACCGTGGTCACAGAACGCATTATCGATACTGTCTGCATCGGTCTTATTACGTTGGTAACCCTTTTGTTGCAGTCGGGCATCTTTGCTGCCTTTTTCCGTCAGACCGGTACCGATCCCACTTTTTTCCTCAGGCTCTTTTCTTCTACCAACTTCTACATCACCCTCCTTTGTCTGGGAGCCGTATTGGTAGGATTAGTCTGGATGATACGAAACCTCTCTCTCTTTGTCAGGATACGCGGTCTTTTCCGCAACATTTGGGAAGGCTGTCTTTCCGTACGTCATGTGCAGCATCCCCTCCTTTTCATACTCTATACCATCGGTATCTGGATTTGCTATTTCCTGCACTTCTATATTACCTTCTACTGCTTCAGTTTCTCTGCCGGTTTAGGATGGATGGCAGGACTTGTACTCTTTGTAGTCGGCAGTATAGCTGTCATTGTTCCCACTCCCAACGGAGCCGGAGCATGGCATTTTGCGGTCATCACCATGATGATGATGTATGGTGTCAGCAAAGAAGATGCCGGAATATTTGCTCTTTTGGTACATGGAGTTCAAACATTTTTATTAATTTTGTTAGGCATATATGGATTAGTGGCTTTGCCGCTTGCAAATAAGAAGTAAGTGCAGAGTCTTTTTCATACCTATGAACGTTTGGTTTCAAACTTATATAGGTATGCAAGGTAGCGGGAGCGGTTTATTCGTTCACTTGTTATCTTGTCTACTGATTAGAACATAAAATTTAAAAACTTTAAACCAATGAATGAAATTCTTTCTTTAGCTCCACAGAATGTGTGGAAGCATTTCTATTCTTTGACACAGATTCCCCGTCCGTCGGGTCATCTGGAGAAAATTCAGGCGTTCTTGTTGGAGTTTGGTAAGAATGCAGGTGTAGAATCTTTCCAGGACGAAGCCGGAAACATCATCTACCGTAAACCGGCTACTCCGGGTATGGAAGACTGCAAAACAGTGATTCTGCAGGCTCACATGGATATGGTTCCTCAGAAGAACAAAGAAACCGTACACGATTTCGTAAACGATCCTCTCCAGCCTTACGTAGACGGTGAATGGGTAAAGGCTAAAGGCACTACATTAGGCTCGGACAACGGTATGGGTGTAGCAGCCATCATGGCCGTAATGGAAGACAAAACTCTGAAACACGGTCCGCTGGTAGCACTGATTACTGCCGATGAAGAAACCGGTATGTACGGTGCATTCGGATTGAAACCCGGAACCATCGAAGGAGATATTCTCTTGAACCTCGACTCAGAAGACGAAGGCGAACTCTATATCGGTTGTGCAGGAGGCGAAGACCTTACTGCCACTCTTGAATACAAAGAAGAACCTACCGATCCGGAAGATGTAGCATTGAAAGTGACATTGAAAGGATTGCGTGGCGGTCATTCCGGTATCCAGATTGGCTGGGGACATGCCAATGCCAACAAGCTGATGGCACGTTTCCTCAATCAGGTGATTACCTACGATGAGGCTTGCCTCGTATCATGGGAAGGCGGTAACATGCGCAATGCCATCCCGCGCGAATGCGAAGTAGTCATCACTGTTCCGGCTACCGAAGTAGAAGATGTATTGGCTTTCGTAGGCGAATGCGAACAGGTATGGCGTGACGAATTTGCTACCATCGAAGAAGGCATCAGCTTCACAGCAGAACGTGTAGACCTTCCGGCTACAATGGTGCCCGAAGAAATCCGTGACAACCTCGTAGATGCTATCTTTGCTTGTCCTAACGGTGTAGAACGTTTCATTCCTACTATCCCCGATACAGTAGAAACTTCTTCCAACCTGGCCATTGTAGAAATTGGTGGCGGTAAGGCAGCAGTGAAAGTACTTACCCGCAGTTCACGCGAATCAATGAAAGACTACCGCAACACAGCTATCGAAAGCTGCTTCTCTATGGCAGGAATGCATGTAGTACGCAGCGGCGGTTATTCCGGATGGGAACCCAATGTCAACTCACCGATTCTCCATGCCATGAAAGAATCTTACAAGGCACAGTTCGGCGAAGAACCGGAAGTGAAAGTCATCCATGCCGGTCTCGAATGCGGTATTATCGGTGCTGTTATCCCGGGCTTAGACATGATTTCCTTCGGTCCGACACTTCAGTGTCCTCACACCCCCGAAGAACGCTGTCTGATTCCTACCGTATCCAAGTTCTACGATTTCCTTGTAGCTACATTGGAAAATACTCCGAAGAAATAAAGCACAAAAAAACGGGGAGACGTTCACAAACGTCTCCCCGTTTTTTTGTATGCAGTTGACAAGGTATCAGTAGACAAGTTGACAAGGCCTTGTTCCCTGAAACCTTGTTTCCTTGTCACCTCCTCACTCAATTTTTATGATTAATGCAAATCCCCTTCAGGTACCACTCATACAGTCTGTGGATACCCTCATCGATTTCCACCTTATGATGCCATCCCAGTCCGTGCAGCTTGCTCACGTCAGTCAGCTTCCGCATGGTACCGTCCGGTTTTGAGCTGTCCCAGCGCAGTTCTCCCCTGAAGCCGATTTCCTTCATGATCTTCTCCGCCACCTCACGGATAGACACCTCCTTGCCCGTACCCACGTTGATGTGGCAGTTGCGTATCTCCCTGTCCCCTTCGCGGTATGTATCCCTGAAGTCCACGTTCAACAGCACATGCACGCTGGCATCCGCCATCTCCTCGCTCCAGAGAAACTCACGCATCGGTGTACCCGTACCCCAGAGCGTCACCGCTTCCGGCGTGATACCGAACTTTGCCAGCTTCTCCAGAATCACCTCTTCCGAAGCTGTACCGTCCACACCTTCCACCGGTCTCAGGTCCAGGTCCTTGCGCACCGCATTCCAGTCCCCCTCGTTCAGACACTTCGCCAGATGAATCTTTCTTATCATGGCCGGCAGCACGTGGCTGTTCTCCAGGTGGAAGTTATCGTTCGGACCGTACAGGTTCGTAGGCATCACCGCGATGTAGTTCGTGCCATACTGCAGGTTGAAGCTCTCGCACATCTTCAGTCCCGCAATCTTCGCAATCGCATACGGTTCGTTGGTATACTCCAGCGGCGAAGTCAGCAGCACCTCCTCCTTCATGGGCTGCGGTGCCTCCCTCGGATAGATACACGTACTTCCCAGAAAGAGCAGCTTCTTCACCCCGTGACGGAAACTTTCACCGATTACGTTCTGCTGAATCTGCAGGTTCCGGTAGATGAAGTCCGCCCTGTACTGCAGGTTGGCCATGATGCCCCCCACATGCGCAGCCGCCAGTACCACCGCATCCGGCTGCTCCCGGTCGAAAAACTCCCTTACCGCTACCGCGTCCAGCAGGTCCAGTTCACTGTGTGAACGCCCCACCAGATTGGTATATCCCCTCTGCATGAGGTTGTTCCAGATGGCAGAGCCCACCAGTCCGTTGTGCCCCGCCACATATATTTTAGCCGATTTGTCCAGCATTCCTTATTCCTCCCTGTCCAGTTGCGCCTTCAGGTGCAGTTTCTTCACGAACTTCATGTCATGTTCCACCATGATGCTCACCAGCTCCTCGAACGAAGTCTTAGTCGGGTTCCATCCCAGCAGCGTCTTGGCCTTTGTCGGGTCACCCAGCAGCTGGTCCACCTCACACGGACGGAAATACTTCGGATCCACTTCCACGAGCACCTTTCCGGTAGCCGTATCGATACCCTTCTCGTTCACTCCTGCACCTTCCCATTTCAGTTCGATGCCCAGCTTTGCGAAAGCCAGTGTGGCAAACTCACGTACAGTATGCATTTCTCCGGTTGCAATCACGAAGTCCTCCGGAGTATCGTGCTGCAGAATCATCCACATACACTCCACGTAATCCTTCGCATACCCCCAGTCGCGCAACGAATCCAGGTTACCCAGATACAGCTTGTCCTGATATCCCTGCTTGATACGTGCTGCCGCCAGCGTAATCTTACGTGTCACGAAAGTCTCCCCGCGGCGTTCCGATTCGTGGTTGAAAAGAATACCGTTCACTGCAAACATTCCGTAACTTTCACGGTAGTTCTTTGTAATCCAGAATCCGTACTGCTTGGCCACACCGTACGGAGAACGCGGATAGAACGGAGTTGTTTCCTTTTGCGGCACTTCCTGCACCTTACCGAAGAGTTCCGAAGTCGATGCCTGGTAGATGCGGCAAGTCTTTTCCAGTCCGCATATTCTCACTGCTTCGAGCAGACGCAGTGTACCGATGGCATCCGCTTCCGCCGTATACTCCGGCACGTCGAACGACACCTTCACGTGGCTCTGTGCTGCCAGGTTGTATATTTCAGTCGGGTGCACGTCACTGATGATACGGATGAGCGAGCTGCTGTCTGTCATGTCCCCCCAGTGGAGGTTCACCAGTCTCTTCTGCTTCATGTCACGCACCCATTCATCCAGATACAGATGTTCGATACGTGCCGTGTTGAAGGACGACGAACGTCTCAGGATTCCGTGCACTTCATATCCTTTCTCAATCAGGAATTCGGCCAGATAGGAACCGTCCTGTCCGGTAATACCGGTAATCAAAGCTACTTTTCTCATTGTGTTTTTTGAATTTAGGTTTTTGAGTTTTTCAGTTGACGAGGTATCAGGTGACGAGTTGACAAGGCCTTGTCTGTTTTGAGTTTTTGAGTTTGTTAGTTTTTGAGTTGGTTATGAATTCACAAACTTAAAAACTCAAAAACTTATCGCCTTGTCTCCTTGTCAACTTGTCTCCTTGTCACCTTAAAGATTTGTATCTATACGCATACACCGCAATCACAACAAAGCATACCAGCGGAACGGAGAA
>UQPQ01000013.1 GCA_900542985.1 uncultured Bacteroides sp. | reverse complement strand
AACTCAATTCTATCACTATATCTTTCCGCATTTCTCTTTTTTGTAGTAACTTTGTTGAAATAACTAACTCAAACAAAGGTATGACAGCATATACAACTACCCGCCTTGTATTCTTCTCCCCTACACACACTTCAGCCCGCATTGCACGCGCTATAGGTGAAGGTATCGGTATGGGACGACGAATAGAAACCGATTTGACACTGGATGAAGAGGATACACCGATTCATGTAGAAAACGAACTGACCGTTATTGCAGCCCCCGTATACGGAGGACGCATTGCTCCGGTTGCTCTACAACGCATCAAACGACTCAAAGCGCAACATTCTCCGGCCATTTTGGTAGCCGTATACGGAAATCGCGACTATGAGGATGCATTACTCGAACTGCACAATACGGCCGTCGAACTTGGTTTTACTCCATTATCGGGTGCCGCCTTCATCGGAGAGCACAGTTACAGTACTCCCGACATGCCTGTGGCAGCAGGACGTCCCGATAGTTCCGATATTCAGAAAGCGTTTCTGTTCGGACAAGACAGTCTGAAAAAACTGGAAAATCATCCGGAGCTCCCGGCACTGACAATCAAAGGAAACTTTCCATACAAGGAATTCTCTCCGCGTAACTCCAGTGTGCCGGAATGTACCGACGCCTGTTGTGCCTGTGGCATCTGTATTGAAGTATGTCCTACTCATGCCATCCGACTCAATGACGGAGGCGATGCAATAGAAACCGATGCAGAACGATGCATCAAATGTTGTGCCTGCGTAAAAGAATGTCCTAACGGAGCACGTACTTACTACACTCCGTTTACACAGATACTGCACGAAAAATTCAGTGCCAGAAGAGAGCCCGAAATATTCTTATAAACTACATACAATGAAAGAGAAAGACAAGCGAGTATTAGTAGGCATGAGCGGCGGAATAGACAGTTCTGCCGTATGCATCATGCTACAGGAGCAAGGATACGAAGTGGTAGGAGTTACCATGCGTACATGGGATATTCCCTCTCATTTCTCCACGCCCGGACAATCACAGCCCGACGAAGTGCTGGAAGCACAAGCCTTAGCTGCCCGCTTGGGCATCGAACACCATGTAGCCGATGTACGGAAGGAGTTCAAGGAGGTAATCGTGAAATATTTCATCGATGAGTATATGAGCGGACGTACCCCTAATCCGTGTGTCATGTGTAACCCGCTTTTCAAGGAACGTATTCTTTGCGAATGGGCAGACCGCACAGACTGTGCGTGGATTGCTACCGGACATTACTGCCAACTGAAAGATATAAACGGAGCACGCTACATTGTAACGGGCGACGATTCTACAAAAGATCAGTCCTACTTCCTTTGGAAACTGCCACAGGATATCTTGAAACGCATGATGTTTCCACTGGGAGGAATGACCAAGACCGAAGTCCGTGCCTATCTGGCCTCCAAAGGTTTTGAAGCAAAAGCCAAAGGGGGTGAAAGTATGGAAATCTGTTTTATCGATAAAGACTATCGGGAGTTTCTGAAGGAACACTGTCCGGACATCGACGAACGGATTGGTGCAGGATGGTTTGTAGACAGTAAGGGGCTGAAGCTGGGACAGCACAAAGGATTTGCCTATTATACCATCGGACAACGGAAAGGACTGGAGATTGCATTGGGCAAGCCGGCGTATGTACTAAAAATAAATCCGGCCAAAAATACAGTCATGCTGGGAGATGCCGACCAACTGAAAGCAGAATACATGTTGGTAGAGCAGGTAAATGTAATCTGTATGGAGGAACTGCTCCGGTGCAAGGAGCTTTCCGTACGTATCCGCTACCGGAGCCGGCCTATTCCCTGTCAGGTAGCCTTACTGGACAACGGACAATTGCTGGTAAAATTCGAAGGAGAAGCCTCAGCCATTACTCCCGGACAGTCGGCCGTATTCTACGAAGGCAACCGTGTATTGGGTGGAGGATTCATTGCCTTCCAGCAGGCCATCAAGAAAATAGCGGCAGAGAATCAGGAAAAATTCAACCGATAAGCCGCTTACTGCCCGTTCCGGTTGTTGCAAAAACCATATAAAAAAGGCGTCCCACTACAATGGTACGACCGTCTCATTGCAAGGAAACACTCGTTTCATTGCAGTGGGACGGTCGTTTCATTATAATGAGACGCTCTTTGTCACTTATTCTTATAAGCCTCAGCAAAAGCTTTCGATACCGAATTGTTCACACTCTTGCACACATCGGCACTAAAATCTTTTCCACACTGTATAATAGCATCCCAGTCGGCTTCTGTCAGTTCTGCCAAATCGTTCCGGCGAATCCGGTTTTTCAACAAGCCGAATACCACTCCAGCGTTGAAATTATCTCCGGCACCGATTGTACTCACTGCCTGCAGAGGCTCTACCGGATAATTCTTCGTAACCTGTCTGGTCCGCAGACAAATATCCTTGTCGGCATCTGTACAGATAAAGTTCTGGCAATAGAACGCTACATGTTTACGATAAACAGCATCGGCCTCGGCCAATCCGAACATATTCTGAAAATCTTCTGTCGAACCACGCAGAATGTCGGCATACTCGAAGTTCTCCAAAATAGTAGGCATCAGCTTGATGGCTTCATTGCGGTGAGTACTACGGAAATTCACATCATAATAGATAATTGCTCCGGCTTTATGGGCCTGTTCCAGCAACTCCACTACTTTATCGCGCAATACCGGAGTAATTGCAAAATAGGAACCTATCATGATAATGTCGTCTGCCGTAATTTCCGGCATCTTTACTTCCAGGCGCTGACGCGGATAGTCTTTGTAAAAAATATATTCTGCATCGTTTCGCTCGTTGAGAAAAGCGAGTGAAACCGGCGACTTTCCCTCGGGAAATACATTGACATGTTCTGTACTTACCCCATTGTCGCGCATATTCTGCAAAATCATTTCTCCTACACGGTCGTTTCCTGTTTCGCTGATGAACATTACGTTGACTCCCATACGCCCCAATGAAATGGCCGCATTGTATACCGAACCTCCCGGTACTGCTGCCTGAGGCTGGTTGTCGCGGAACAAAATATCGAGGATGGTTTCTCCTATACCGATTACTCTTCTCATCTATCTGTTATTTGCTAAGTTCACGAGAACGTTCTCCCAAATATCCGCCATGATGACGTTTACTGTATTCTTCGATAGTAAAGTGAGTCTGCTTCATGGTTTCTACCACCAGAATATCACCAATTACAGTCATTACCGTAGTCGAAGTGGTAGGTGTCATGCCCAGCACACAAACTTCATCCGGATGTCCGGTAGCCAGACAAATATCAGCAGCCTGAGCCAAAGGACTATCAGGATTTCCGGTGATAACAATCTTCTTCAAAGCCGGATTCAGACGAGCTGCCAATTGTGTCAGTTCCACGATTTCACGGGTCTTTCCTGAGTTTGAAATAAGCAGCAGCAAATCGTTCTCCTGCAGGATACCCAAATCGCCATGCTGCGCTTCGCTCGGATGTAAAAAGACTGCCGGAATACCTGTAGAGCAGAATGTAGTAGCAATATTCATAGCTATCTGTCCGGCTTTTCCCATACCACTGGTCACCAGCTTTCCATGTTTATGATGTACTTGCTCTACAATCAAAGCAACCGCTTTTTCATATCCGTCTGTTACCGGAATATTCAGTACAGCCTGTGCTTCACGCTGCAATAGTTCGTTAATAGATGAAATCATATTATATCTTGTTTGATTATGCCAATAATTGTATTAATTCTTCGAAAGTATTTGCTACCTGCATATAGTTGTTCAGCGGATGATGTGCAAATCGCTGTTCTTCCAATCCTTTCAGGAAATGAAGGATGTCGTCCCAAAAACCGTTCACATTGTAGAAAATGATTTTCTTGTCGTGATAACCGATAGTACCTCCTGCCATCACATGAAAGATTTCGTCGAGCGTTCCTACTCCTCCGGGCAGTGCCACCATCACATCGGCTTCCTGAAGCATGATATCCTTCCGGTCGCTCAGATTGACAGTATGAAACGTTACATCCAGCAAATCGCTCACCATTCCACGTTCTTCCAGCTTGGTAGGTACCACTCCCATAATCATGGCTCCCTTTTCTTTTGCCGCACGAGCCACTGTTTCCATCAGTCCCCTGTTCGAACCTCCGTAAACAAGCCATTTGCGGTTTTCTCCCATCCATGCTCCGAACTGTGCTGCCTTCTCGGTATACACAGAATCGATATAGTCGGATGCAGAGCAGAATACAGCAATTTTATTCATAGCTTATTGGGTTGTTTTTAGTCTTTATTCTGCAAATATCTGCATTTTTTAAAGAAGGACAATAAGTATTGTTGTATTTTTGCAAGCAGAAACAGATTCTAATAAAAAAACAATGGCTTACAATACTTTCACTTTGTCAAACGGTCTGCGTATTATACATACTCCCAGCCCCACCAACGTAGCTTATTGTGGTTTTGCCGTAGACGCAGGAACCCGCGACGAAATGGAGCAAGAACAAGGTATGGCGCACTTTGTAGAACATCTTATCTTCAAAGGTACACAAAAGCGAAAAGCCTGGCATATCCTGAACCGGATGGAGAATGTAGGAGGCGACTTGAATGCTTATACCAACAAGGAAGAAACCGTCATCTACAGTGCCTTTCTGAAAGAGCATTTCGCCCGTGCCGTAGAACTTCTTACAGACATTGTTTTTCACAGCACCTTTCCTGCACAGGAAATTGAAAAAGAAGTAGAAGTAATCATTGATGAAATACAAAGTTACGAAGACAGTCCTGCCGAGCTGATATTCGATGATTTCGAAGAGCTGATTTTTCCGGAACATGCCTTGGGAAGAAATATCTTAGGCAAACCGGAACTGCTACGCCATTTCCGCAGCGAAGATGCCTTACAGTTTACCGGCAGATACTATAAACCTACCAACATGGTTTTCTTCGTACAGGGAGATATTGATTTCAAGCGGGTAATACGCACGGTAGAAAAGGCTGTAGCTGATATTCCTTATAGTGAAGTAGAGAACTATCAGAGACAAGCTCCACAGCCATATTGTCCTAAAAATCTGACGTTACACAAAGATACCCATCAGTCGCACGTAATGATAGGTGGACGTGGATATCACGCATACGACGAACGTCGTACCGGATTGTATCTTCTGAACAATATTCTGGGAGGTCCCGGCATGAACAGTCGCCTCAACGTATCTTTACGCGAAAAACGGGGATTGGTGTATAATGTAGAATCAAACCTGACTTCATACACTGATACAGGAACCTTCTGTATCTATTTTGGTTGTGATACGGAAGATACAGACTATTGCATTGAACTGGTGCAGAAAGAATTAAACCGCCTGCGCATGCGGGCTTTGACAACAGCTCAACTGGCTGCAGCAAAAAAACAGATTATCGGTCAGATTGGAGTAGCCGGCGACAACTTCGAAAACAATGCCTTGAGCATGGGTAAGTGCTTCCTTCACTACAAAAAATACGAAGACAAAGAAGAGGTGTTCCAACGTATTGAAGTTCTGACCTCTTCTCAATTGCTGGAAATAGCTAATGAGCTATTCAGTGAAGAACAACTCTCTACACTAATCTACAGATAAGATATGCAAATGCAGTCGGGAAATATTACCGACTGCCTAAATCGTCATAAGAGCTTTGCAGAATAGCTTTTCCTCGCTTCAAACGGTTTTCATCGGATTGGGGCTCGTCGAGCAAAACCTGCCCGGAGTTATTGTCGAACAAGGTAACTCCAGTGCTGTCGCAAAAGACAAAACCGTTATTAAAGGTATAATAAACAAACGGATAAGTATATTCCTCTCCCAATACGTTACGGCTGAAATTAAACTCACTATGATCTATTTCCAACTGTCCGAGCAAGGTAGCTGCCAAATCGGTCTGATTCATTAACTTGTCAATAACCATTGGCTGCTTGACGGCACCTCCTAACCACAACATAGGAATATGATGCACCCAGGGAGCATGTCCGTGGCCTGTTGCCGGATAATGGAATCCATGATCGGGAAGACAAATAATCAGCAAATCTTTCCACTGCGGAAGTTGTTTCATCTTATCCACAAAGCGACCGAGGCAATCGTCTGTGAAAGCAAAGGCATTAGGTATCTTTTCCTCCAGACGGTGATAAGGCACTTCAAACGGTTCATGACTGCTCAAGGTAAGGAAAGCAGTATGCCAGGGCCCTTCTGTACGATTCTTAAGCTGGTTGTACAGATAATCAAAAGTGATATCATCGTTTACTCCCCATGGATTTTTACGCTGTTCTGAAGGAAAGTCAACATCTGCCGTCAGATGTTGATAGCCACTGCTCAGCAAATAGCTTTTCATATTGGTAAAATTAATATCTCCACCGTACAGGAAATCGGTTGTATATCCTTCTTTCACTAACTTGCCTACAATTGAAGGCAGAGTACGGCTTTTTGCCGGAATCTTCATTACCGATAAGTTCGGGAAACTCTGGTATCCGCTAAAAGTACAGACTGTACCTCTGTCGGTACGGAAACTGTTTGCATAACAGTTTGTAAAATAAATTCCTTCTTTCGACAAACGGTCGATATTAGGACTGGCTCCGGGTACTCCTCCCAACGAATCTACCATGGTAGCTCCAAAACCTTCCATCAGAATGATTAGAATATTGGGCCGCTTGGTATTCAGGAGTTCCACCGTATTCTTTCCCTTTACCGGATAAAGTCCGTCGAACAAGTGAGCACGTTCCTCTTCAGAAAAGAAATTGAATTGCTCCTCGTAATTCTGCGTTTTGCTTACAGATGAAAGCAGACTAAAGGCCGGATTGACCGCCGAATGATTCAGAAATTCATTGTTGCAGAAATAAACCTGACCGATATTGGAAGTTGATTCTGTCACTCCTCCACGAATGACGATAAACAACAATCCTCCCAGTACAAGCAGACCGGCTGTTCCGGAAAGTTTCTTCGTAGTAGCCGGTAAATGGGAAGGTGTCAACTTATATAATCCCCAGGCAGTGAGTCCTGCCAGCAATATCATTACCAATACACGGAGCAGGACGAATCCGGCCGATACACTTGCCAAGGCATTTTTCGGCGAATCCATATAAAGAAAAATAGAGGCATCGAGCTTGAATTTCCAAAATGGATACAAACCCATATCCACCACAAAGATAATAGCCATCAGCAGGCTGATAAGAGCATAATAGCCTACCAGAACTGCACGTAAAGGAAATCTCTTGAACCAGACACTAACCAATACAGCCAGAAAAGGAAGTGCAACCAGGTAACCGGCAGTAGCAGCATCCAATGACAGGCCATGATACATGACTTTGAAATAATCTGTCCACGACACATCAGAACTGGCAGCACTATTGTACAACATAAAGAATGGCTTTTGTACTAAAAATATCAGTACCAATGCCACAAAGAATGAAATAAGGTAAGCAAATCTCTTCTTCATCAGTTTCTTATTTTTTTAACGAACTGTTCAATTTTAGTTACTTTCTCCCGAAATCGGCAGGCACTTCTCCCCATTTCTCTGTCTCCCACTTCAACAAAGGTGTGGTATATGAGTTTTCTCTCAGCCATTTTTCGGCACGTTCTATCATTCTGAAAAGCTCCTCTGTCCGGGAGGTGCGTTCCAACTTTGTCTTACATTTCTTCTGCTTTACCCAAAGTAGCGCATTACGGCTATCGGAATAAATAGGCATGTCTATACCCTTCTGTTTTAACAAGGCAAGACCATGTACTATAGCCAGAAACTCTCCGATGTTATTGGTTCCATAAATAGGTCCGAAATGAAAGATTTCCTGCCCGGTAAGCAGATAAACTCCACGATACTCCATCGGACCAGGATTACCGCTACATGCCGCATCCACAGCCAGACAGTTCAAATTAAAGTTTTCGGGAATCTGACAGAGAGAAGGCTCTCTTTCCTGCTTCTTATTGATATAATGATGGGCAGGAGTTTCAAAGGCATGCTCTGCCTCTTCCAAAGAATCAAATGATTTATATAAAGCTCCTTTATATCCTTGAATCTGAAGTTGACAATCTGTCCACGAAGTATAAACTCCAGGATTCACTCCTTTCCACACTACATAGAATTTCTGTTTGGGCATATGTTTCTTGTTAATAAGAACAAAAGTACACAAAAGGGTTGACATTCTTCTTGCCTTTCATAGTTTTTAAGAAGAAAGAGTATTCAAAGACGGATTATCTCCCTATATTTGCAGGCAACTAAAATCACATTTTACATTATTAAAACCGAAAAACTATGAAGAATATCGTAAATGTTCTATTTTTCACAGCTTTACTAGCTTCCTGCCAACCGAAGGGATATACAATTGAAGGTAATTTATCTGACGCAAATGCCAACGGAAAAGCGTATATCGAATATCCTTCTTTCTTGAAAGGTCCTGTAATGATAGACAGTACTACTATTACCAACGGAAAATTTGAGTTCAAAGGCGAAGTGGACAAACCGGAGCGATATCATATTCTGATTGACTTAGATAATTCAAATGTCACATCTGATAGTTCAAACAAGAAATATCAAAGTGAACTGTATATAGACAATTCGAATATTACCTTTACAGCCGACATCAGTACTGCTACAAAAAGCCAGTGGGATTCGTTGCTGGTTATTCCCAATCCTGAAATATCAGGGTCTCCCACCCATGATTTCTATCTGAGTCTGAATAAAGAAATTGCTTCTCTTACTAATGAACTGAAAGAGCTTAACCAACGTCATTTGGAATTGCAGGCAGACAGTACTGTCAATGCAGATGCTCTGCAACAAAGTTTACAAGACAAAGAAAACAAGAAAGAGCAATTACTGGAACTATTGAAAAAAAATGTGACTTCCATTGTGGCTGTCAACGAAACGGTCAACGTTCTTTCTGATAAATCAATAGGATTCTCTGCCAAACAAATCGAGTTGTTGTTAGGTACTTTCAAGAAACACTGGGCCAATACAGCGCAGATGGTTGCACTGGAATTTACAGCAGCTCTTGCTTACCCAAGCCGCAGCATCACACAATAAATATTATTTTCTTTCTTAAAAAGAAATGCCATTCACAGTACGTTGCAGCACCGTGAATGGCATTTTCCTTTATTTTATCTGTTGTTTTTACATACGTTCCGGAACTTCAATACCGAGTAGTCCCATTGCAAGTTTTACTACCTTACCTACGTTCTGGCTCAATGCAAGACGGAATACTTTCACTGCTTCATTTTCTTCGCGCAAGATGCTGAAGTCATGATAGAACTGGTTGTATTCTTTCACTAAATCGTATGTATAGTTTGCCAAAATAGACGGGTTATAGTCACTACCAGCCTGTTTTACGACATTGGTAAAGTCTGCCAACATCTGGATGAGTCCTTCTTCTTTTGTGCTCAACTCTATTCCAGCAGGAATTACAGCAGGAATAGTCAATCCAGCTTCGGCTGCTTTACGCAAAATAGACTGGATACGAGCGTATGTATACTGAATAAACGGACCTGTATTACCATTGAAGTCGATAGATTCTTTCGGATTGAAAGTCATGTTCTTGCGTGCATCTACCTTCAGGATGAAATATTTCAATGCACCCAATCCTACGATACGTGCAATATCATCGGCTTCTTCTTTGGTAAGACCATCGAGTTTTCCCAACTCATTGCTGGTTTCCTTGGCTGTTTCAATCATGGCTTCCATCAGGTCGTCTGCATCCACTACAGTACCTTCACGGCTCTTCATCTTACCTTCTGGCAATTCTACCATACCGTAAGAGAAATGTACCAAATCTTTACCCCATTCAAAACCTAATTTATCGAGCAGGATAGACAATACCTGGAAATGATAGTTCTGTTCATTACCTACTACATAAATCATTTTGTTGATAGGATAATCCTGGAAACGCAGCTTGGCTGTACCAATATCCTGAGTCATATATACAGAAGTACCGTCGCCACGAAGCAAAAGTTTATGGTCGAGTCCTTCAGCAGTCAAATCAGCCCATACCGAACCATCTTCTTTGCGGAAGAAGAAACCTTTTTCCAGACCTTCCATCACTTTTTCCTTACCTTCCAGATAAGTATCCGATTCGTAATAAATCTTATCGAAGCTTACACCCATCATACGGTAAGTTTCATCGAAGCCGGCATAAACCCATTCGTTCATCTTCTTCCAAAGAGCACGAACTTCCGGATCGTTTGCCTCCCATTTACGAAGCATTTCGCGTGCTTCCAACATCAATGGTGACTGTGCCTCTGCTTCTTCTTTGGTCAGACCCTTTTCCATCAGTTCGGCAACTTCTGCTTTATAATGCTTGTCGAAAGCTACATAATAATCGCCTACCAGATGGTCGCCCTTCTTGCCCGAAGATTCAGGTGTTTCACCGTTACCATATTTCAGCCATGCCAACATTGACTTGCAGATATGAATACCTCTGTCGTTGACAATATTGGTTTTTACAACTTTATTACCGTTAGCTGCCATTACATTGGCCAATGCATTTCCCAAAAGGTTGTTACGCACATGTCCCAAGTGCAACGGCTTATTTGTATTAGGCGAAGAATATTCAATCATCACCAAGGGAGCATCAGCAGCCGCTTCCTGAATACCCCATTTCTGGTCTGCATGAATTTTATTCAATAATTCAATCCATACATCCGATGCGATAGTCAGATTCAGGAACCCCTTTATTACGTTAAAGTTAGCAATCGCCGGTTCATGCTGTTGCAGATATTCACCAATTTCCTGCGCTGTCTGCTCAGGAGATTTCTTTGACATTTTCAGAAAAGGAAATACGACTAAAGTCAAATGTCCTTCAAACTCTTTCTTTGTCTTCTGCAACTGTACCATTTTTGCAGGCACATCCTGCCCGTACAATGCCTTTACGCCTTCGATGATAGAGGCGGTCAGTTTATCTTCTACTTTCATATCGTCCTCTGTATATGTTTATTCTCGGTACAAAGATAGTGAAATTCTATTAGTTCAACCTATATCTGTACCGAGTTTCTTGCTATTTGCATACACCGACTTCGGCAATGCCCAATACCTTTTCTGCGCCCTGAACACGAGGAGCACGGAATTCGATATAACGCGCTTTCACCGGAGTAAAGTATACAGACTGAAGAATCGGATTATTAATGATATTCGAGAATTCTCCACTCTTCACCAGTTTGTTCACAGCAGTCGGTTCATTGCCCACACGTAGTTCGTATGTCAATGCCATACCGCCTTCTACTCTATTTTGGTTAGGCAGATAGTGGAAAGAAGAAATCATCTGTTCACTTCCCAAATCAATCAGAATCTTATCGCCTTTCACCATACAAACGGTCTTATCATCTTTATCCGATGCCTTGGCAGCTTCTTCTTCATTGACTCCTACCAATGTAAACGGCAAGCTTTCGACTTTTCTTGTTGTTGCAGCTACTCCTTCATCAGCTTTTTCACCTGCATCGTACACACCAATACTGCTCAGACACAAAGGACCACGTGCTTCGGTAATACGAATACGAATAGCTGTTGAATTTACTGATTCAAAACGAAGCAAACGTTTGTAGCCGATAGTAGTTGTTTCCTCATTCATTCGCACAGGCAACCACTGATCACCATCCTTATATTCTACCACAAACGATTTTACACGCTGTCCAAGTGGAATATATTCCTGCAACAGCATACGGTTCATACGCTGAGCTTTCGGGAAGGTAAATTCGATATCGGCAGTTGTTACGCTATCTTCTGTGGCCCAATAAGTATCAAAGTTATCATCAGTCAGTGCAGAAGCTACAAAATCACCTCCACGTTCGTTAGAAACCTTCGGTGTCATACCAGCTACCAGGTTAGTCTTCAGCTCCTGAAGAATCATTTCATGGAACTTCACCGCATTGGCAGAGTCAATCGGATGAATCAATCCGTTCCGGTCTACCGGGAAATTCAGAAGCAAAGTGGCATTATGACCTACACTACGATAATAAAGATCTACAAGCTGCTCCGGAGTCTTCACCAGACTATCTTCTTCCGGATGATAGAACCATCCCGGACGGATAGATACGTCACATTCGGCAGCTACCCACTGGTTACCATCCTCATGTCCGTATTGCAACTCATAATATCTGGAATAACCCGGATACACTTCTCCCTTGCGTAAGAACGACCAGTTGGTAGCACCGGCAAAACCATTCTCGTTACCTACCCAACGACAGCCAGGGCCACCATCAGAGAACACAATAGCTTGCGGCTGAATGCTATCCAGCATCTCATAAATCTTAGGATAATTATAGTAATTCTTACGATCGATAGTACGCATATCCTTGGCACCACCATACCATCCGTCTCCACCATTTGCACCATCGAACCATACTTCGAACACATCCCCATAATTAGTCAGCAAATCACGAAGCTGCGCATAGAAATAAGGTAAGTATTCCGGTGTACCATAGTTAGCTTGATGTCTGTCCCAAGGTGACAAATAAACGGCAAATTTCAATCCATACTTTCTGCAAGCCTCTGCCAGTTCTTTCACTACATTTCCCTTACCGTCTTTCCATGGAGAGTTCTTCACACTATATTCTGTTCCTTCGAAAGGCCACAAACAGAATCCGTCATGATGTTTCGCAGTCAGGATAACCCCTTTCATACCTGCCTTGACAAGTGTTTGTGCCCACTGTTCACAATCCAACTTTTTTGGATTAAAAGTTTTCGGATCACTATCTCCATATCCCCACTCACGGTCATTAAATGTATTCAAGCCAAAATGAATAAACGCATACGTTTCCATTTTCTGCCATTCCACCTGCTTTGCCTCCGGTATCGGATATACAGGTTGTGGAGCTTCTACATGCTTGGAAGCACAAGAAAACAAAAGAGATGTAGCCGACAACGCCACTGATAGAGTTAATAATTTCATGATATTGATAGATTTAAATTCATCACAAAAATAAAATAAAAAAGCGGTTCCCCAAAAGAGAACCGCTTTTCATATAACGATATTGCAAATTCAAATTACAATTTCGGACCAGCAGCAACCAATGCTTTACCAGCTTCGTTACCAGTGAACTTAGAGAAGTTCTTGATGAAGCGAGCAGCCAAGTCTTTAGCTTTTTCTTCCCACTGGCAAGCGCATTCGTAAGTATCGCGAGGATCCAAGATCTTAGGATCAACACCCGGCAATTCTGTCGGAACTACGAAATCGAAGTAAGGAATAGTCTTAGTAGGAGCTTTTTCGATAGATCCGTCCAAGATAGCATCGATGATACCACGAGTATCACGGATAGAGATACGTTTACCTGTACCGTTCCAACCAGTGTTTACCAAGTATGCTTTAGCACCAGTCATTTCCATCTTCTTAACCAATTCTTCTGCATATTTAGTTGGGTGCAATGACAAGAAAGCAGCACCGAAGCAAGCAGAGAATGTCGGAGTCGGTTCAGTGATACCACGTTCTGTACCAGCCAACTTAGCAGTAAATCCTGACAAGAAGTAGTACTGAGCCTGTTCAGGGTTCAAGATAGATACAGGAGGCAATACACCGAATGCATCAGCAGACAAGAAGATAACTTGTTTTGCGTGAGGACCCTTAGACACCGGTTTAACGATGTTTTCAATGTGGTGGATAGGATAAGAAACACGAGTGTTTTCTGTTACGCTCTTATCAGCGAAGTTGATTTTACCTTCAGCGTCAACAGTAACGTTTTCCAACAAAGCGTCACGTTTGATAGCGTTGTAGATATCTGGTTCAGATTCTTTATCCAAGTTGATAACCTTAGCGTAGCAACCACCTTCGTAGTTGAATACACCTTCGTTATCCCATCCGTGTTCGTCGTCACCGATCAACTTACGTTTCGGGTCTGTAGACAAGGTAGTTTTACCTGTACCAGACAAACCGAAGAAGATAGCTGATTCAGTTTCGTCCATGTTAGTGTTAGCAGAGCAGTGCATAGAAGCGATACCACGCAATGGGTTGAAGTAGTTCATCATAGAGAACATACCTTTCTTCATTTCACCACCGTACCAAGTGTTCAGGATAACCTGTTCTTTAGTAGTCAAGTTGAATACAACTGCAGTTTCTGAGTTCAATCCCAATTCTTTGTAGTTTTCAACTTTAGCCTTAGAAGCGTTGTAAACAACGAAATCAGGTTCGAAGTTTTCCAATTCTTCTTTAGAAGGACGGATGAACATGTTAGTTACGAAGTGAGCCTGCCATGCAACTTCCATGATGAAACGAACTTTCAAACGAGTAGCTTCGTTAGCACCGCAGTAACCATCAACAACGAACAATTTCTTGTTTGACAATTCTTTTGCAGCCAAAGCCTTCAATACATTCCAAGTTTCTGTAGTTACAGGCTTGTTGTCGTTTTTATATTCTTCAGAAGTCCACCATACAGTGTTTTCACTTGTAGCGTCTTTTACCAAGAATTTATCTTTAGGAGAACGACCAGTGTAGATACCAGTCATTACGTTTACTGCACCCAGTTCAGTTTCCTGACCTTTTTCAAAGCCTTCCAAACCTGCTTTTGTTTCTTCAGCAAACAATACTTCATATGAAGGATTGTGTACGATTTCTACGGTACCAGTGATACCGTATTTGGTAAGATCTAAATTTGCCATTGTTTCAAATGATTAATTTGGTTATTATATCAAATGTTTAGTTTTTACTTTTCAAGTCTTTGACTAAGAGATTGTCTTTTCATCATCTCCTTGTCTAAGGCGCTACAAAAATAGTAGTTTTCTTTCAAACAAAGAAGTTATTACAGAAAAAATTCCGTAATACTGAAAGATTTATACTTGTGTAACAAATCTGCCATTTCCACATAGCAACTATGAAATCATTCCAATCATCGTATCATGGTTTTCCTACACTTTCACAGGTCTTTTCATCCGGACATACCACAACACATGGCCTGCTTCATAAAACAATGTACCCAAAACACCCATGGCAATACCTTTCCACCACCCTGTACACAGATCAAATATACTGATTACTCCATACACCAATCCATAACACCCCAAAAGCAAACAGAAATCTTTAATTTTACCTGACCGTATATACTTCTGCCTGCATAAAAGCCTCTCTATTCTTTTTCCCATATAAATAGTGTGCTGATTCCATCTAAATTAGAAGATTATTGGCAACTACTGAAAGTATATAGTTGATGCCCGCTGCACTATTTGTCATTTGTTTCAATGTCGAATTTACGGTATACAATTTCGGTAATAATCTCGAGTATAACCCATACAAGGATTATTCCGATAGAGTAATATCCAGTGGTAAGGAAAAAGAAGGTGCCCCATAGCACCAATGCACAAATGTAATAAATGGAAGTAAACTTGCTTAATGGCGATGGACATTCAGGTCTTCCATGATAAAGATTTACTAAGCCGGCAATGGTTCCCAATAGAGAAATTCCCATCAGGACAGTGAGATACCAGTCTTGTTTCCCGATACTTTCTACGATTCCATATGCATAGGTCAATGCCAATAAACATTCTATGACCTTTTTTGCCTTGTAGTACATTTTAGTGTTTAACATACTTATAGAATTTAAATGATTCTTTTTAATCGAGAACGTTTATTAAGAATCAGGACGATTAACTTATAATCACCCCGAATTCTTATTCGCTATAAAGTTAATAATTTAAAAAGAGAAATTACCTGTTTTACATAATATTTATAAATCGAATTCTTGCCAATAGTGTGCACTGTTTACGACTATGGTTAAGGCAAAATAGATGCGTTCTTTTTGGGTAAATTCATCGGAAGATTCAATCCGTTTGAGATACTCATTTGTGAGATATACGATATCTGTCATGTCTTGAGAGTACTGGGTCATTACTTCATAATATAAACTGTATAATTCTTTTTCCCTTTCACTGATATTTTCAATGGAATTGATTAAGGCTTTGATATCTTGTTCCTCTTCAAAAGATGTTTCGATTTGCCCAACTGCTTTTATACAAGATTGGTCAAATGTCTGATCTTGCAAAACGACTTGTTCTGCTGTTGCAAGTTCCGTGAGGTTTATAACAGTTTCCATTGTTTCGGTCGGCAAAGGGTCTATACCACCTATTGGAACAGAATTCTTCTTTAAAGGTGTCGGCTTGATTTTTTTGACAGACTATAAAGTTGTATAAACCAAGCCATAAGAACGCTTTAATCATTTATTCGATATAAAATCTAGTTATATTTCACAATCGTATTGACCTATGCAGATTCAATACTTTCTTTATTTCATAAAGCTACCCCATAAGAGATTTCCTTCTTTATCCTTAATATAGATAGTATATTCCCCTTTCTGATAAGAGCTCAGATCTACATATACAGATTCAGGGAAAGGGGTCGTTATTTCTTTCTGATATGCCACTCCTTCCGGACCGACTACCGTAATGGTTACATCTACTCCATTCAGGAAATGAACACCTAACAAGGAGTTATTCATATCGGCGTGTACCGGTATTTCCTGCTGATTCTTATTACCCGGTTTCTTTACATTAAATAATGTGATGTCTTCTGCCATTAAGGATAGAAAACACAAAACAAATCCACTTAACAAGATGCATTTTTTCATAGTCTTACTTTTTTTTAGTTCAATGCAAACTTACATAATTCCATTCTTTTTGGAGAGGACAAAAGGAGGACAAATACACATCATCAAGTTCTGATTCATTCTAATGCACAAACAGTTATAGAAATAAATTAAAAAAGTTCGTGGACAAAAGGTCCCACGAACTTTCCCAAAACAGTAGCAATCAAGATTATCTCCTGGCATCCTTATAACTGTCTTCCTCAGTAACTCTTCAAGAAATCCTCCAACGCTATATCCAACTTCAGTTTATCGTGTTTGATACGATATTTCCTTTTCTTCAACGTTTCTTCTGTTATGCCCAAGAGATAACAAATATCCTTATTCTTTATTCCTATTTTCAACAGACAACAAATATAGATATCAGACTCTTTCAAGGCAGGAAACTCATTCTGCAAACGGATAGTATAATGATGATAACAATCATTGATCACCCTCACCAGATGCTCGAGTTCCTCCAATGACAATATAAGTTTGGAAAGCTGTTTATCTTTTTGCAGCACATTCCATTGTTCCAATTCTATAATATGCTTTATCAACTCATCATTATATAAAGCCTGCTCCTTCCATTGCTGCTCTTTCGAGGATATTTCCTGCTTTGCCTGCCTTAATTCCGAATCTTTCTTTTGTATGCGTTGCTGCCACAACCGATTCTGTTCCCGGATAACAATCTCCTTATTATTTTTTATTTTACGATACACCACATAAAAGAGAGGAATCAGCAGAATCAACAAAATCACACAGAGCAATAATACTATATCTTTTCGCTGACGCACAGTCTTTAAATACATATTCTCATTCTGTACTAAAGAATAATCATATTTCTTCTGCCACTCCATTAACCTCTCATTTTCCTTATGTAAAGCCACAGAATCTACATAATTAACATACAGTTCATGATACTCCAATGCTTTTTCAAAGTTACCGGCTTGTTTTTCCAATGCAGATGCCATTCTGTAATACTCTAGCATCGTACCGATATCCGATTCATCTTTGCCTTTTTCCATATAATAACGGGTAGAGTCAGTTCTTTTTAAATGAAAAAAGATTTTACCTTTCATCATATTGACTTTATTCCGCTCACTATCTTCCACATCGTATGATTTATTCAAATGTACTAATGCACTTATATATTCTTGTTGCAGATAAGACAATATCGCCAAACGATAATATAACCAAGACATCAACTCCTTATCACCTTTCAATTTCTTTTCAAACTGTACAGCTTTAGACAAACAATAATAAGCCGAATCATACTGTTTCTCCAACATATAACTCCATCCTATTCCTGATAAAGAATACACCCAAGCAGTCGTATCACCACGAAGTTGATCATAATACTCTGCCTTTAACAATTTATCGAGGCTTTCCCTATACGGCTTCTCATCCTGTAACAAACATCCCCAGTGGTAATACAACAAACTCAGAAACTTATACTCACTGCATCCTTTGGCAGCACTGCCGGCTTTCTGAAAATAGTCCAATGCACGATGGCGGTCATAACGGTCACGACAGACCTGTGCCATATAAAAACAGCTTTTCGATTTGCGTAGCGAGTCAGCAGTATCGCTATAATATTCCACGGCAAAGCGAATCAGTGAATCTCCCTCCACCGGTATATAGTTTTTATAACAAGCCTGCGTATAGAGCAAAGAATAGAGTGCACGATTTCTCCCATACAGCCTGTCCGGGTGCTCCATTTTCGTCAAAATCTGCCAGGCACTATCAGCCTGATGCTGCAACAGTTCCTCTATCTTCTCCAGCTGACGATAGATATATTTTTGTCTATATTGCCAACCACCGATTCCTGCTACCAGTACCAGCAGCAACAATGCATATATCGCAATTCTACTTACTCTCATATCTTATCCGGATAAATCCCCTGTATTCTTCAAATATAAGAAATTCCCATAAAAAAGAAACAAAAAAACTCTGTATATTTGCGGCATAAATATGTAGCAATCAACTTATAAAAGAAACAAGACATGAAAATTGTAGAACTAAACCAAAGCAACACTATTCTAAACCGCTATCTGGCAGAGATCCGAGACATACATATACAAAAAGACAGCCTGCGCTTCCGCCGCAACATTGAGCGAATAGGAGAAATCATGGCATACGAAATCAGCCGTGACCTGCCTTATCATCCATTGGAAGTACAGACTCCGCTTGCCCTGGCTACCGAAAACGTACCTGCTATCCAGCCTGTAGTGGCTACTATCCTGCGTGCCGGCTTACCACTACATCAGGGATTCATCAACTATTTCGATCAGGCAGAGAATGCCTTTGTTTCGGCATTCCGCAAATATATCGACGAAGACCATTTCGACATTCATATCGAATACATCGCCTCTCCTCGTCTTGATAGAAAAACACTGATTATTACCGACCCGATGCTGGCTACAGGCGGTTCAATGGAACTGGCTTATAAGGCACTGCTTACCAAGGGAGAGCCGGCACACATCCACGTGGCTTCAATTATCGCAAGCCGTCAGGCAGTAGAACATGTAAAGAAGACTTTCCCAGCCGACAAAACGACCATCTGGTGTGCAGCAGTCGATCCGGAATTGAATACTCACTCGTACATTGTACCGGGACTGGGTGATGCCGGAGATCTTTGCTACGGAGAAAAAGAATAAAAAAGAAGCGTATCAGCCTTTCTTTCCTCAAAAGACTGATACGCTTTCTTATTTCAAACCTGTACCCTATAAACAATTGCTATTACAACAATAAACAACGGTCGAAAAACAACAATATTCTCGACTCAACAATTATTATATAGACAAATCTGTTAAAAAATTGATAATCTGCATGAAAGTCCCTATTTTTAGGGAAAATGCAGATTTATGATGAAACGTTTACCTTTCCTTCTATCTATATTATTAGTTCCCCTACTTCTGTACGGAGCTTCACCTGTACACCTCAAATATGTAGAACAAAAAGTAAAAACCCTTTTGTCAATTGACAATCCAGACAGTGCACTTTGGTGCTCCGTCAGATTTATCACCAGAGACGACTCCCTCAGCAATGAAGAAACCGAACAGCTATTTGCCAAATGGGTTTTCCCGTTTGCCGACACGCATAAAGCAAAAGTTTCAAACCTTACATTTGCCGTCATTTACCGAAGCCGGGCACTGACTGTATCAGCTCTGAACCGTCTCGACGAATACCGCAAACACATGGAAACCTCCTATCAATATATTAACCAAGTGGAAGATAGCGGTTACCAAAATCTACTCCAAAAAGGAGCAATCTGTTACAACTATGGTTACATGCAGCTTACGATGGGAGACATAACGACAGCCCATAAAGTCTTCTACCAATCTATACGGGCCGCAGAAAAAGTTCAAGATTACAATAAAGTGATGGATTGTCTCTATGCCATGGCAATCTACTATAGCCAAACATTGGATACCAAACAATTGGATCAGATTCTTGCAGAGATGCAAAAGTTTTCCATCCAAGCCGGTAATAAGATACAGCCGAGGGCACTTTACTCATGGTATTCTGTAGCAACAGCCCGTTATTCAATCGAAAAAGGAAATCCAGCCTTCCGAGATTCTGCCATGTTATATTCCAGGAAATCTATTGACCTTATTGAACGCAATTGGGAAGAATTCAGGCGAGGCCCTGTAAATGCAGCATGGAGCTATTATAACCATGCTTTGTTTTTTACAGACAAACCATTTGTCAATGAAGACAGTGCTTCTTATTATCTGGAAAAGGCAAGAGCTGTACCATTGCGTATGAAAATGGAAAGACATGAAGTTGCTTTGAATATCCACTGTGCATACGCCACACTCTACAAAAGCCAGAGCCGTTATTCCAAAGCTCTTCAGGAGTTCAAGGCTGCACTCTGCATGATGGATGCCGATACCATAAACAACGGTATCCGACAAGAACGACTGGATGCTTACACCAATATAGTAGATATCTATTCTATTTTAGGAAATTATAAAGAAGTATCTCTCTATCAACAAAAAATAATCGACTACCATCAAAAAGTATACAATCACCAACTGACTCAGCAATTAAAAGAGATATCAGCCAAGTTCAATGTGGAGAAAAAAGATCTGGAGTTACGCAATATGCAAGAGAAGGCACATCAACAAACCATCATTTCACGGCTATTAACTGCAGGACTCATTGCTACACTCGTCATTATCTTGTTTGTTATCTGGATTTATCTATTACACCGCCGGCGTTTGGAAGACCGGCTCTATCAGGCTGCCCTCGAAGCTGAAATGCATCTTCAGGAACTGGATACAATCAAATCACAATACACCAGTCTGAAAGAAGTAGTCAATGCCCAGCAGATTTCGCATCTTTTTGAAAAAGGTCTTGACAAAATGAAAAACATTGTAACTGAAGCACAGATAGAAGAATCCATTCGTAATGAATACTTAAAGCGCCTTTCTGCAACCAACCCCAACAATCTGGAGCAGCAGTTTGCCACTTCTCTACCTGCCATGACACCCATGGATGTCAAATACATCCTCTGTTTCTATCTGGAATTTGAAGCACGAGACATTGCCACAATCTTCAATGTAGAACCGGCAAGTGTATATACAGTGCGTTACCGTCTACGTAAAAAATTCAGAGACAATCCAGCTTTTCAGTTCCTCATGCGCTGATATTCATAGGCTCAAAACGTGTTTTATCTATATTTGTCTATTTTTTTGACTGGGGAATGGGGCTAATTTTGTTTGCAGAAAACAAAATCAGTCTCTTTATGTCGGATATCTATCATTCTAATCTGGAACTTACCGAGCTGTCAGTTTCAATAATAGCGAAAAAACTAAGCTTAGCCATCGCACATACAGAAACAAAAATCAGCGATGAGCGAAAAGCAGAATATCTTGAGCGGCTTGCATCTTATCAACGCAAAAATGAGCTGATCAAGGTAATACAGCAATGCTATGATGTACTGACCAATACCGATATAAGATACTTGCTATGTTTCGCAATTGAAATGGAATATACCGACATCGTCAAACTTTTTCATGTGGAAAGAAGTTCAATTTACACGGTGCGATATCGTATTCGGAAAAAATTAAAAAGCTATGGCGGTGCAGTTGCCTTATTATTATAAAAAGTAAAAACACTTCCTTTGGCATATACTTTATTATTCACTTAAAATACTAATCGCTTATGAAAAAGTCTTTTTTTATCCCAGTTTTAGGATTTGCAGTAGCAACGATGTTCATCTCCTGCGGCGGTGGGAGTAAAGCATCTTCTTCCGGTCCCTTGGGCGAAATACCCGGTTTAATCGGCGAGTTCGAAAACCTTTCAAACAAGAAAAAAGAGGAGCTGAAAAACACTAAAGACCTCAAAGTCGTAGAAAAACTCATGAACGAAATGAAAGAAGCCGAAGAAAAGCTCAAAACAGACATCGAAGCCGCCCTTCCCACAATTAAAGGCAAAGAAATTACTACCGAAATAGATCCGGCATTGCCTTTAAAAGTAAGCAAGCCAATGAAAATTGAAGCAGCAGAAGCTACCAGAAAATGGATAAAACTAACCGGTGAACTGGAATTGACTGCCAAAGCTATCGGTTTCCATTCTTACCAACCCACTGATGCATTCGAACTCGACAAGTTATATGCCGTATTTTACGACAATGACGGGAAACCTTTTGCCTCAGACGGTATATTAAAGGATATGAGCAGTGAAGCAATGCCTGCCGGTTCGAAAGTCCCGGCCGAAACCTATATTCGAATCAAGGCATACAACGCAGCATCAATGGGTAAACTATCTAAACTCATTATTACCTTAAAAGACAGTGAAATCTACAAACAGGCGAAAGCCGCAGAAGACGCATTAAAATCTTCTTCTGAAAAAGAAAAATAAGATGAAAGAATTTCTTACTTCCAATATATTGCCTTACTGGCTGATATTTGCCCTGGTAGCAGCTTCCCTGATTATAATGTTATGGGGATTGCGTACCCAAAGGCCCAAAGTTTATCTTCGTCCGGTTTTAGGATGTATGCTCCTTGCCACCGTCCTCGAATTAAGTATTTATTGGGGAATAGGAAACAGCGCATTATGGTGGTGCACATCCAGTGAGTACGGCTTCTTTGCCAAACTGCTTCGTCTCATTCCGTTTGCCCTATTTCTGACTATGCAGGTAGCCATGATTTGGATAGGCAAACTGTTTATCGAAGCCGCTATTAAGAAAGAATTCTCTATAAAGACCACTTTCTGGGGAATTCTGTTATCGTTTCCTATAACATTGGTCATCGTCATCTTATGCAAACTCTTTGGCATGCCCGACGGTCCATTAAGTATCGTATCTGCGGTACTGTTCATCGGTATTTTATCGGCCGGTATAGGCTTCTCCTTACTTAAGAACATCCAGAAAATTGGTAAGCGGGATGGACTTTTGCTTACAGCTTTCTCTGCACTTTGTGTTTTGTCATTAGGAGCTGGCATCATTCTCTTCTTTGTAGCTTTGCTACAGCTATTTTTACAAGTATTAATGGTAGGAGCCGTAATAGGAGCTGCATTCTATTTCTTCTTTGGCAGTGGTTCAAAGATGATGAGTGCAGAAATGAGCAGACAATCCAGTTCCCGACCTGTTTTCAGAGATAACGATGGACATCTCCATTATACCGCTACAAGCCGGGATACAGCCAACCAGCAAATAGCAGACCGAAAAGCAAACAATTAACCTACGCTCTCTCAAAAATAAAGAGTACCGTCCTTCTCTTCTGGAGAAGCCGGTACTCTTTTCTATATCCAACTTATACAATTGTTTCTTACTGCATGAATGTAATCAGTATTCTACCTGCAAACAACGGTCCAACCCATTATTTAATTTCCCAAGTATCATTCGTATCCAGCAGCTCGGCAAAGGTATGATACTTCTTCTTGGCTGCCACCTCTTCAATCTGTGCTTCTACTGCTTCTTCGTAAGTAGGAGCTTCCACATCGCGAATTACCCCCAAAGCTATCGGAAAATCCGGCCCTTCCATCAGTGCAAGTTTCAATTGCAACGTATGGTCTTCGCAATGTGCATCGTGTACAAGAATGTCTTTCTCCGTGATTCCATTTTCTCCCAGCTTCACAACCTTCAGTCCGAAACCTTCCTGCATCAGTCCAAATTCCTTATTCGGACCAAACAACATCGGTTTTCCATGTTCCAGGTAAATAGCGTTCCGCTCACGGTCTTCCTTCTTTGCCACCGCATTGTGCGTTCCGTCGTTAAATATCACACAGTTCTGAAGTACTTCCACCACAGAAGCCCCTTTATGACGGGCTGCCGCTTTCAGTACCTCCACAGAGGGAGCCATATCCACCGCCACACAACGGGCAAAGAAACGCCCGCGTGCTCCAAAGCACAATTCAGCCGGACGGAAAGGATCTTCTACTGTTCCGTAAGGCGATGACTTGCTGACAAATCCACGTGCCGAAGTCGGCGAATACTGTCCTTTAGTCAAACCATAAATACGATTGTTTAATAGAATCATATTCAGGTCTACATTACGCCGGATGGCATGAATAAAATGATTACCTCCGATAGCCAGTCCGTCGCCATCTCCCGAAATCTGCCAGATGGTAAGATTCGGATTGGCCACCTTGGCACCGGTAGCAATGGCTGCCGCACGCCCGTGAATGGTATGCATGCCATACGTATTCATATAGTAAGGAAGACGGGAAGAACAGCCAATTCCCGAAATTACCGCTATTTCATGAGGAGGAATCCCTAACTCAGCCAATGCCTTATGAAAAGAATTCAGGAAGGCATGGTCGCCACATCCCGGACACCAGCGAGGTTGTCCGGCTTTATAATCGGCTGCTGTATATTTTTGTTCGCTCATACTTACAAATTAAGAATTAAGAATGATGAATGCTGAATGAAAAATGAAGAATAAAGATGACATATCTTTATGCATCACTCTTCATTCTTTATTAATTCCGTAAAAGCCTCTACTAGTTCCTGTACGACAAAAGGCTGGCCTTTTACCTGATTGAACTGATGCAGACGGATACCTTCTATCTTCATACGCAGATAGCCGGCCAATTGTCCCATATTCTGCTCGGCTACTACAATCTTCTTGTAGCGACGCAATACTTCTTCCGTATTGCGGGGAAGCGGATTGATAAACTGGAAGTGAGCCAATGCCACTTTGTATCCACTGCGGTTCAATGTATCCATAGCCGAATGCAAATGTCCGTATGTACCGCCAAAGCCCACAATCAGCAAATCGGCATCTTCCTCTCCTTCCACCTTCAGGTCGGGAATAATATCTGCAATCCGTTCTACCTTCTGTGCACGAAGCTGTGTCATAAGGTGATGGTTTTCGGGCTCGGTAGAGATAGCTCCGTTTTCATTGCTCTTTTCCAGTCCGCCAATACGATGCATAAAGCCTTCCATACCCGGTACAGCCCAATAACGTACCCCGTTTTCAGCACGCTGGAAAGGAGTCCACGAGCCAGCCATTTCGGGCTTCACATAAGGAGGAACAATAGACGGATACTCCTTCAAGTCGGGCAAACGCCATGCCGCAGAACCGTTGGCAATGTATGCGTCTGTAAGCAACACAACCGGAGTCATGTATTCCAATGCAATTTTACAAGCCATATAAGCCGAGTCGAAGCAATTGGTCGGCGAAGTAGCTGCAATCACCGGCATCGGACTTTCTCCGTTTCGTCCATACAATACCTGCAACAAATCGGTCTGCTCCGATTTGGTAGGAAGTCCGGTAGACGGTCCACCACGCTGCACATCCACAATCACCAAAGGTAATTCGGTAATCACCGCCAGATTCATTGCCTCACTTTTCAGGCAGATACCCGGACCGGAAGTTGTAGTAACCGCCAAAGCTCCTGCAAAAGCAGCTCCTACAGCCGATGCACAACCTGCAATTTCATCCTCACACTGTACGGTCTTTACACCCAACGACTTATGCTTTGCCAGTTCATGCAAAATATCAGTAGCCGGTGTAATGGGGTAAGAACCCAGATACAACTGCAATCCGGCCTTTTCCGCTGCAGCTATCAAGCCATAAGCCGTAGCCTTGTTTCCGTTGATATCCATATACCGGCCTTTTTCCTTCTGCTTTTTAGAAGGCACCGTATAACTTGTCGATACGGAAGCGTGCGTATTTTCACCAAAGTGATAGCCGTCATAAAGCACCTTGATATTGGCTTCTGCAATCTCGGGCTTCTTGGCAAATTTTTCACGCAACAACTTCTCTCCTACCTTGATATCACGATGGAACAGCCAGCACACCAACCCCAATGCAAACATATTCTTGGTTCGCATGATGGTTTTATTGTCCAGTCCGCTGTCTTTCAGACTCTCCTTGCACATGGTAGTAATAGCTGCTTCTACCACCTCATTTTTAATACCTAATTCGGAGAAAGGATTTTCCAGTGTGAATTTTGCCTTTTCAAGATCACGGGGTGTAAACGAGTCGGAATCGATGATGATTACCGCCTGCGGTTTACAGAATTTATATTGTGTTTTCAAAGCAGCCGGATTCATCGCTACCAGCACATCGCATTTATCTCCTGGAGTATAGACTTTGTCGGAGCCAATGTGTACCTGAAAGCCCGATACTCCGGTCAGTGTTCCTTGCGGTGCGCGAATATCAGCCGGATAATCGGGGAATGTACTGATATCATTTCCCTCAGTAGCCGATATATTGGAGAACATATTTCCGGCCAACTGCATACCGTCGCCCGAGTCACCGGAAAAACGTACTACGACATCTTCCAACTCTTTGACAATCATTTCTTCTGCCATAATATATTATTTAAAGTTCACAAATTCGATAAACGCAAAAATGGCAAAGTTCTTGCTAAAATCAAAATAAATCAACGCTTATTTACAGAAATGGATAGATAAGAGTTTTTTATACAGAATTATTGGGATATCCATAAAAAAAAGTAACTTTGCAGACACATGGCCTTGTAGTTCAACGGATAGAATAGAAGTTTCCTAAACTTTAGATAGGGGTTCGATTCCCCTCGGGGCTACCTTTTTGTTCCAACAAAAAACAGGAAAGTCCGGCAATGATTCGCACATTGCCGGACTTTCTTATTTTTACCGGAAAAACCGATTAAATTACTTTCAGTTCCTTGCCCACTTTGATAAAGGCTTCGATAGCCTTGTCGAGGTGTGCACGTTCGTGTCCGGCAGACAGCTGTACACGGATACGTGCCTGTCCTTTCGGCACTACCGGATAATAGAAACCGGTTACGTAAATACCTTCTTCCTGCATGCGTGCAGCAAAGTCTTGAGAAAGTTTAGCATCGTACAACATCACCGCACAGATGGCACTCTGAGTTGGTTTGATATCGAAACCAGCAGCCAGCATCTTGTCGCGGAAGTAAGTTACGTTGTCCATCAGCTTAGTATGCAAATCGTTGCTTTCCTTCAGCATCTTGAACATTTCAAGGCTTGCTCCGATAATGGCAGGAGCTACTGAATTAGAGAACAGGTATGGACGAGAACGCTGACGCAACATAGCAATGATTTCTTTCTTACCGGTAGTGAAACCACCCATCGCACCACCGAATGCCTTACCCAGTGTACCGGTAAAGATATCTACCTTGTCGTATACACCAAACTGTTCGGCTACACCATGTCCGGTCGGACCTACTACACCAGCCGAGTGTGATTCGTCTACCATAACCAGTGCATCGTATTTCTCAGCCAGTTCACAAATCTTGTCCATCGGAGCTACGTTACCGTCCATTGAGAACACACCGTCTGTAGCAATGATGCGGTGACGCTGTGCCTGTGCTTCTTGCAGACAACGTTCCAAATCCGCCATATCAGCGTTGGCATAACGGTAGCGTTTTGCCTTACAAAGACGTACTCCGTCAATAATAGAAGCGTGGTTCAACGCATCGGAGATGATAGCATCTTCTTCTGTAAAGAGCGGTTCGAACAAACCTCCGTTGGCATCGAAACAAGCGGCATACAGAATAGTATCTTCGGTGTGGAAATAATCGGAAATAGCTGCTTCAAGCTGTTTGTGCAAGTCTTGTGTTCCGCAGATAAAACGTACGGAAGACATACCGTATCCATGAGTATCCATTGCCTGCTTGGCTGCTTCTATCAGGCGTTTGTTGTCGGACAGCCCCAGATAGTTGTTGGCACAGAAGTTCAGCACATCACTTCCGCTTCCCACCTTTATGTCAGCACGCTGAGGAGTCGTAATAATACGTTCGTTTTTATACAATCCGGCTGCTTCTATACCAGCCAGTTCCTGCGTAAGGAACTCTTTAAATTTACCATACATACCTGTCCAAATTTAAGTTCTATTATTGCAAATATCCGATTTTTTTCCCGAATATCCTCATTCTGCCGGAAGAAAAAGGAAGGGATAAGGAAGGAAAACACAGCCGGTACCCGATTCATAATGCGTCTCCTAGCAGTGGGACGGACGTCTCCTTGTAATGAGACACTCGTCTCCCTACAGTGAGATGAGTGTCTCACTGCAAGGAGACGGCTGAAAATACCAATACCCAATTACTCCTTCCGCAGAGAAGTATCTTATTTACACTGTAACCCTAAAGTTTTAGGTATAATTCTTGACTCAGACTGACATAAAGACAATTTTTTTCCGTAAATCTGTATAAGGAATATAGCTATTTGATATTAAACAAGTTAGAAGGATTACCTTGTTTTGGGGTAATGATTTGGCAACCGTTCTAATTGCCGTGGTCTGCATCGCTTTGCTTGTTTGGGTAACTCTTACGGATGCAAATATAGGCAAATAAAGCGGACGAAAAGAAGAATATGGCATTTTCCTTTCGTCCGCCTTACATTTAATCAATGATTTCAAAACGTACCAGCATGGAATATTTTTTCTTGATGGTGCGGAAGTTGTCGAATGAAGAAGCATCGGATGACAGGACATTGCTTTGTGCAAACGGGAACATATTATTGCTGCTCCCTTCTTCTACAATACGTATCACGTTACCCAGTCTCTTACCCAACGCCTCCACCAAATAGGTTGCTTTCCGTTGAGCGGCTTTCAGTGCTTCAATCTTCCCCTTTTGGTGATAGGCAAGTATATCCTTGTTCTCCAATTCACCGATGCGCATGGTGTGGATACCTTTCGTATCAATGTGCTTGACGATTTCATTTATCTGATTGAAGTCGGTCAGTGTAATATCAAACTTCTTGGAAACCAAGAAGTCCTGCCCTTGCTGCCGCCAATAATCGCCGATTTCTTCTGTCCGGATAGCATTTTGTGGGATGCCTGCTTGGGCAATGGCTTCTCTCAATCCTTGTTCTATCTCTGCCAAAGGCACTTTGGTGCGGTATTCTTCGGGCTTCGATTTCCCGTCGAATTCTTCCTCGAAGTATTCACGGATTTCAATCTGATAATGGATTCTGTCGGGTACAATTTCTATTTCCGATGTACCTGTCACTTCAATGTACCGTTCATTGGTTTGCGCTTGCAAGGAAAAGGTTGCCAATAGACTGATAATGAATACTGATAATCTTGTTTTCATAAAGCTATTTGATTTCAAATTCTGCACTTAATTCTATATACTCTCTTTTCGCGGAGAACGATTTACATATCCGGTATTTCCCTTTGGGAAGATAATAGTACCTGCCGACGGGGAAACGAAAGCAATACAATAAAGGTGCTTTTTGCTTGTTAAACCCATCATCAAACCAACTTCTGTCACCTTTTGTTTTAGCTATACCCCATTCTTTCCCGTTCCATTGTTCTAATTTCCAACCTCTTCCATACATCAGCGAAACAGGTGTCGGGTTTGCAACGAACACATTAACGATTTGTACATTCTCCCCATAAACAGAACATTCCGTCCACATGGAAACTGGTTTGTTTTTGTACTTGTCCGACAAATCTTCGACATACCAAAGGTAACACTCTGGCGTATCATAGATGACGGTGTCTTTATCCGCTGATACAACTTGGATGCTTGTAACCGTATCGTTTCCTCCAATGATAGCCAATTCTTTGTCCGGTGTTGCTTCCGGCTGGAACTGTTGCCGCTTGTTGGTGCAACTCAGGCAAACGGCACTTGATAACATTGCTACTAAAATTATAGTTCTCATTGTATAATCTCTCCTTTCTTGTTAATATATTGCCATTTATCACTTACCCATTCGCGATGCTCTCCGTCAAATATCGCTTTCTCTTCTCCTGTAAATGTAACTTTTGCTTTGCCGTTCTTGAATGGGAAAGCAAATTTGAATTGAGGTTCAATGACTACATTGCCCAAAGAATCGGCAAAACCTATCAATTCGTTCTCATCCGTGATACGGAAAAGTCCTTCACGGATATAATCGGGTCCGTTATCGCATTTGAACACAGAGAACAATTCTTGGCCTTGATTGTTTATGCAAACAATCCGTGCGTCCTGCTTGTTCTCATACACAAAACCGATGTCCCGTATAGTGTCTGTTTCGCAGAATTTGTATTTGCCGTATGGCACAATGGTATCGCCTTGTTCATTCAAATAGCATATAGGGACATCGACCTCAAGACGTTCTTCAGTTGTGTGGGCAATCAAACACCTGTCCTTCTTAAAAATTATAGGTATAGTCCATACAGATTCCCTATATTCTCCTTTCCCGTAGTAATTGATGGTAGGCATCCAGCGGGGCATCTTTCTGATGATGTTCAATACTTGATTATCCCAATCTTCAATGCCACAGCTTCGCAGGGTTTTGGCTTCATATACTTCCCCATACGAGTTAATCCGCACCGTATAGATGCCTCTCACCTGCTTCTTGTCCCCCAACAGCGCTGGGTCATATACCAGCCGTTGGGTGATATACTCTTGTGCAGACCACGGCTTCGCTTCTTGGAAATAAGCGACTGTTTCCCATTCAACGAAGCACTGTTTCAATTCTTCTTCCGCAATGCTGTCCGCCTTTATCCTATCCCTATAGTGTTGGGGCAAGAAAGGCACATATACCGTATAGAAACATTCCATCCGCTTGCCGTCCTTGTTCCTGTACGGCAGGCAATGCGGCAATTCTTTTGTCAGCCTGACAACTTCTTTGTCGAAGTTCTTATGTTTAGATGTCAATATATTAATGCCGCGCGGTAATCCTAATGTGTCAATGGAGAACATTACTACGGAATATCCGGCTTGGTTCTTCTTCAATAGCTCTTCGGGATAAACCATTTGGGAAGTGTAATATTTCTCCAAATCGTAATCCCATTTCGCCCATCGGGGAGGCTCTATGGTTGACAAGTCTTTGATTGGCTTTCCGGATATTGAGGCAATGCCCTTGTTCCAGATGTCCTCTTTGCGCCAGATACTGTCCAGCCGATTTTCATTCTCACGCATCTTTGCAGGCGAATTAACGATATTGATGTATTTCATCGCCCCAACACCTATTGTCATCCTTTCCGGCAAGTAAAGGATAACCAGTGTACTGTCTGTGAGTTCGAGTATTTTATATTGTTTACGGTCATACGTTTTGATGGTATCACCGCATATCCCGTAGGAGGTTTCAATCGTGTCTGTTTTCCCCTTGTACAAGAATGTAGACCTCCAAACATGGTCGCGAAACTCCATTTCCGTGACATATTGTTTTTCGTCCGGCAATTTTGCCCGCCAGATTTTGTTTTCCAATAAGACAAGCGTGTCTCCCTGAACGGTGTTTTCTTGTGCTTGGACAACACAGACGGTCGCAAGTAAAAGTATGAAGGCGAAGAATCTTTTCATGACACGATACATTGATAATATGACAAAAATAGCGAAAAGGAATAACCTAATCTATTATTAGACTATTCCTTTCCCGTTAGGTTTAAGCAAATTAACTCTTATTGTCGAAGACTTTTCCTGCTTCGAGGTGATATGACAGTCTTTCGCATGGATGCGTATAGCCTATCGAACTGCTCCCTGAACCATTCACCAATCAATTGCCCGTTGATGGCAAGTGCAAGTTTAGAGCTGTCTTTCGGGTCTTTCACCATTTGGAAGCCAGCCTTCTCGGTCTTGAACTTCCGTTTGTGTTCCTCCGAATAGAGTTCGCCCTCGTAGAACAGCGGCTTGCCACTGATGAGCGTAGCGGTCTGCCTCTCGTTGAAACCGACTTTAAGGCAGAACTTCTCCATATACACCAATTCTTGGAACAGCGGAAACCATGTTTGGGCTTTTGAAATGATGGATTTCAAAAATGATACCTTCTTTTGGTGTTCCGCTTCCTTGTCCGTTATTTCCTTCCGATGCTTGGCTTGCATTTCCATAAGCTGGCGGTTGTGTTCCTCCTGCTGCCACTCAATCTGTTGCTGCAATAGTTCTATTCTCTCGTCACGGGCTGCAACCTCGCTTTGCAGGGCATGATTGTCGGCTTCCAACTCCTTGAGTTTGCCGCTGCCGAAAAGAGAGCCGACCTTTGCCACAAGTGCGGTCTTAGCTTCCGTCTTGGCGGCTTCCAGTTTCTCTGACTTGACCTCCTGCCTTACCTCGCCAAGCTGTTGTTCTGCCTGTTGCTGCTCTGTCTGTAACTGTTGTACGTTGGCTTCCAATTCTCCCGTCTGCCGCTTCAGGTCACGGTAGTATTGGGCGGTGGTGGTATGCCGTGCTTCCGAACCACGGACACCACGCTGCAAGCCATATTTCGCCATCGCTGCGGCGTAGCTGTCATGGTAGGCGACCAGCTTCTCACGTGTCAGCACATCATCGGCGCACAGGCGAACGCCGTTGGATTTCTTGCGGTACGTGCGTTTGCCCTCTATCTGCTTCCTCTTGGTTTTCCTGCGCTCGCCTGTTACTATCGGCACGACCGTTGCGTGGATATGCGGTGTATGTTCGTCCATGTGTAGGACTGCCGAAACTGTGTTCTCCTTGCCGAATGTGCGGTACAGCCATTGCAGGTTGTCATCGCACCATTCGCCAAGCCTTTCCTCGTCCTGCACCCTAGCCATGTCCTCGTGCGTACCCGAAAGCACGATGCGGATTGCCCTCACTTGGTCGGGCGTTATCTTCCGCCTGATGCCTGCCGTGCGGATACGGTGGCTTATCGCTCCGGTGCGGTCTGCCACGCCATCGGGAAATTGCACCAGCTCACGGTTGAGGTGGGTGCGTGTGGGGTCTGCATTCTTGGGCGTGGTCTTGCGTTCTATGTGGTCGGATGCGCCCGTGTCAGCCGACCCTTTCGCCTTGTTGATTTGTATGCTGATATATCCCATGTTCGTTTCTTGTTTTTGAGGTTATACAAACTTGTTTGTCGGTGTCCGCCTGCCTGCGGTCATAGCCGCATGGGGCAAACGGGGGTGTCCAGAGGGGTGCAACCCCGCTGGCTCATTGGGGCATTTTTAGCTGTGCTTGCACTGCGTAAAGAAAATGCCCTAATGAGCTATGGCTTTTCTGTTTCCAAAAGCCTGTGAGAGTACCTTCTTCATATAGCCTCCGTCAATGCGGGACTGGTTCACAATCTTGTAGAGAGTTGTACTTACGCGAATGAATTCTTCTTTTTTTTCCATATTCTTGATACAGGTTTTAGTGCTGCCTACATTCTGTCGGCAACGGGTTAAACATGGTTGCAAAGCTACGGAAGTGTCGGTAAAATCTTGATACGCAAATCTATGCGGAACGGCGCAAAATAGGTCATGCCAAAAGAAAATGCAGTATAAACGGGTGGCTCTTTCAGGTAAAAGGAGATAAAAAAGCCCGAAGTCGTGGAATATGCACTTCTTCGGGGACTGGTTGTTGCAGATAATTACAGATTGACTGACGCACTGATTTACGGATTCAATGACTTCATGTCGTCACTACGTCAGATGAAACCGTTAATCATCCAATTGTGGTCGATGCCGAGAAAGTGAAGCGTGAGGAACAGGCTTACCGGTCTATACCCGTCATCACGGACTTTACAGATGCCGGCGGCAACGACCGCATGAAGGAGATGAACTAGGATAACTACAACCGTATCCGTGCCGAGGTCCGGCAGATTGTCGCTGACGAGTTGCAGCGCATACAGTCCGACCCCGAACTGCAATACCTCTTGCAGAACAAATAGAAATATCATAGACGAAAAGAAAAATCCGTAATACGACTGGATATTCCAGACTGTATTACGGATTTTCCTTTTTTATAACGCGTATTTCTGATTCAGATTGACTGAAAAGCCTTCCATTTCTTAGGTATCTGTAAATCAAAGTTTGCCTTTCCAAGATGTACCACATCAGGTAAAAGACATTGCCTGAAACGAGTTTCATATTGTTTCATATGGATAGGCTTACCCATACCCATAGTAGCAAGATTACTGGAGTACTGGTAAGGAGGGAAATATACAAAAACCTTTTGACAAGCTTCTGTTGCAAGTTCGATAGCAGGTATCATGTCACTATCAGCTGATACTACAATGGATATATCACAATTCTTCTGATAGGCATCTGCTACAATCTGTGTGGCTATTCGTACATCAGTTTCCTTTTCCTCATGGGTATGAATAACATTTCCGCATTTGAAACAGGTTATAGATTTTTTCAGATACTTACCCAATATCAACTTGAATTTTGGATTTTCTCTATTGGCTTGAAAAAAGGCATTCTGGCGAAGACTTTGGTCTATATCATCAGGCTTTGCCGAAAAATACTTGACGGCAACAAGCTCCTGATTCGGGCGCATGAACATCTCGAACAACTTGACTATATCAAGCCAATAATATTTCTTCCATTTAGCATTGCTCTTCAGTCCGAAATAGAAATTGAATCCATCAATATAGACTATAACGCGTTGTCTTTGCTCCATATTCCAATTGTATATATAAAAAATAAGCCACCTTTTTAGGGGTGGCGAGCCTTAGTATTTTCCACCTAAGGGCGATATTGTATTGCAAAAGTACAATTTATATTTGATAATACAAATATAGTAGAAACTTTTTTTATTTTTTTCGTAATAAATCAAGGCGGACTTATCGCTTATTTTCTTGCTTCACCGCCTCTTCCGTTCCGCCTCCTCGTCCCGCATCATCCTGCGGTTCAGCCGTTCCGCCGCCCTGTCAAAGAAATACGTCCGGCTCTCGTTCTTCCGCCGCTTGATGTCCGCATAGGTATTGTAGTGGCTGAACATAAAAAGTTCACCCTAACATTCATACGGCATTCTGTTATTCATTGACACTAGCAGGACTTGTTTTTCTTTTCGTCGGCACAATCTTTCCAGCAGTGCATTGCGAACCGTTGCGGCACCTGACGTGTCAATGCGAAAAGCGAGTGCCACCACCATCGGCAGGGCATACATGTCCGCGTAATAGCCGTTGAGCAGCTTGATACGTTTTTCAGCTTCAAGAGGATTAAAATTTCCACACTTGTACACGGCACGAATGGCGGCACGGAGCGTCGGGGCGATTACCCCGAACAGCTCTACCAGCTCCATTTCATTCATCCATATATTACCTGTATCGGATGGTATGGTAATTCTACCATAGCTGTCCGTTGTGATTATTTTCCGTTTCATATCCTTGCCATTTTCACGTTTCCGAATGATTTGCTCAGCTTGTCGCCCAGCATCGTGAGGTCATTATCCAATTTCTGCACGGTTATCTTCGCATAGATTTGCGTGGTCTCAATGTTCGTATGCCCCAAAATACGGCTGACGCTCTCGATTGGCATCCCTTTGCTGAGAGCCAGGGTCGCAAACCCGTGCCTTGAGCAATGAAAGCTGATTTTCTTGGTGATGCCGCATTCCTTTATCATCTTTCCCATACGCTTGCATATTGACCAATAGTTGAGATTGGGGAATACAAGATTGTTTTCCTGAAAAGCCTTGTAACGCTCGATTATCTGCAAGGGAATATCCAGCAGCTTCACCTGAAACGGTACACCCGTCTTGTGTCGTTTGGAAATAATCCATTTCTCACCGTTCACTTCCACAATCTGGTCGTTGCTTAATTCCTTTATATCCACGAATGAGAGGGCGGTAAAACTGGCGAAAACAAAAATATCACGGAGATAGGAGTTCTTGGGGTCTTTGAACTGAAATTCCATCAATGTTTTCAGCTCATTCTCCGTCAGATATTCACGCTCTTTCGTGTTCGGACTTATATGGAACTGGGCAAACGGATTTCTCGGTATGTGTCCGTTGAAGTGCGCCCGCATCACCACACCTTTCAGCCACATGCAGTTTTCCCATATCGAACCGTTGTGCAGTCCGGCTTCGTTGGAAAGGAACACGGCGAACTCCTTGATGAAGTCGGGCGTAAGTTCAGGCATGGAAATGTCGTTTCGCTTGTAATGTGACCTGATGAATGCCGCCACATGGTTTCTTGCCCGTACCCTTGCCATATAGGTAGCCCTGACCCTGTCTTTTCCGACACGCTTCTTGAACACTTCATTTTCCTTATCGAAAGCACCGAGCAACGTTTCATACTCACCGCCCAATCCCTGATAGGCATTGCGTACCATTTCTGCCGTTACATAGGCTTCACGGTCGGATATACGCTGGTAATGCTTGATGATTTGAGCCTTGATGTTGTCAAGCGCAAGATTGGTTTCCCTCGCTTCCATACTCTTGCCCTTTGCCTTGTTCCCTTTGGCATCCCAAAGCTCTTTCGGGATAGTCCGCTTGCAGCTGAACTGTGCTACCGTACCATTGATTGTAACCCGTCCCATGATGGGGACAATTCCGTTCTTTTCCTTACTGCCGTTCACGTAGAACAGCACCTTGAATGTGCTTCTTGCCATACTCGTTTCTTTTTGGTTGCAAAACTATAAATCAACGAGTTACCTGTTGATAAGCAAAGCTGCGCAGAACGCCGCAAAATGAAACAGGGACTGTTAAATCTGCACTTTCATCGGGTAATGATTAGGAAACCGTTCTTTTGCTTTAATCTGCTTTAAGACGGTTTTCAACTGTCTGCCCAACTTCTGCGTTTTTCCTCTAACTCCCTAATTATCAAATCCTGTTGCGTTAATCTGCTGCAATTCGGCGGATATTCCAGAGATTTTATGTAAGTTTGTATAACTAAAACAAAAACCTACCCAACATGAAAAATATTCTAATTATCGGCTCTACCGGCCAGATTGGTTCGGAGCTGACCATGAAGTTACGTCATATCTATAATGGGAATGTAGTGGCCGGCTATATTCCAGGTGCAGAACCTAAAGGCGAACTGAAAGAATCTGGACCGTCTGCTTTAGTAGACATTACAAATGCTCAGCAAATAGCCGATACTGTAGCACAGTATAACATTGATACAATTTACAACCTGGCTGCACTGCTCTCTGCCGTAGCCGAAACCAAACCACAGTTGGCCTGGAAAATCGGAGTAGGCGGATTGTGCAATGTATTGGAAGTAGCACGCGAGAAACAGTGTGCAGTCTTTACTCCCAGCTCTATCGGTTCATTCGGTCCTGGTACTCCAAAAGACCAGACTCCACAGGATACACTGCAACGCCCGAAAACAATGTATGGTGTAACAAAGGTAACCGGTGAATTGCTGAGTGACTATTATTTCAACCGCTTCGGAGTAGATACACGTTCTGTACGTTTTCCGGGACTGATTTCTTACGTAACTCCTCCGGGGGGAGGTACTACCGACTATGCAGTAGATATCTACTATTCTGCAGTAAAGGGAGAACGTTTTAAATGTCCTATTGCAGCAGGTACTTACATGGATATGATGTATATGCCGGATGCACTGCGTGCTGCCATCGAAATCATGGAAGCCGATCCTGCCAAACTGGTACACCGCAACTCGTTCAATATTGCAGCCATGAGCTTTGAACCGGACACCATTTATCACAAGATTCAGGAATATATCCCTGAATTCCGTATGGATTACGAAGTAGACAGTCTGCGTCAGGGCATTGCCGAATCATGGCCAAACTCACTGGATGATTCTTGTGCACGTGAAGAATGGAACTGGAAACCGGAATACGATCTGGACGGTATGACACGTGATATGATAGAAAAGCTAAGAGCAAGAAAAGATCTGTAAGAAAGCGATAAAACCAAAAACTAAAGGAGGCAGGGTTTAGTCATCATTAAACCCTGCCTCCTTTGTTTCCATATTGCAAGAGCAAATTTATATGGCAATAGATAAAGGAAGTATGATAATCCTATCCTACTGAACAAAACAAATAAGGCCCAATCCAAAGATTGAGCCTTATTTGTTTATATAGCTAAAAGCTTATGCTTCTACTTCTTTAGTATCTTCCGGCATTTTGTTACCCATAGTAAGGTAAGCAACCGGAGCTGCAACGAACAAAGAAGACAATGTACCGATTACCACACCCAAAATCATTGCGAAAGCGAAGCTGCGGATGCTGTCGCCACCCAAGATAAAGATGCTCAGCAATACAATCAAAGTACTCAATGAAGTATTGATAGTACGGCACAGAGTAGTATTCAATGAATCGTTGAACAGTTTTGCACGGTCACGTTTTGGATACAAGTGGAAGAATTCACGTACACGGTCGAAGATAACCACCTTATCGTTGATAGAGTAACCGATTGCTGTCAGGATAGCACCGATGAAAGTCTGGTCGATTTCCAAAGAGAACGGCATCCAACCATAACACAATGAATATGCACCGATAATCAGTACTGTATCGACAGTCAATGCAACGGTTGCACCCACACTATACGCAATGTTGCGGAAACGGAGCAGGATGTACAAACCAATTACAATCAAGGCCAGAATAACCGACCAGATAGCTGAAGTCTTGATATCGTCTGCAATACTTGGTCCTACTTTCTGAGAACTGATGATAGATCCACCAGCACGGTTATCGCGGTCGATAAAGATTTCGAGAGTAGTACCTTTACCCAACAGGTTGCCTTCTTTCAAAGCATTGTACAAGAACTCTTCGATTTCAGCATCGATAGTAGGAGAATCTTCTTCGATACGGTAGTTGGTAGTTACACGAATGGTCTTTCCGTCTGTTCCCAACGCAATAGCCTGCACATTGGCATCACCTACCTTAGGCTGCAACAAGTCGCGCACTGTTTCAGGCTGTACTACCTGTTCGAACTGAACGACAAAGTTACGTCCACCGGTAAAGTCGATACTCTGAGCCAAACCACGTACAAAGAACGATACGATACAAACCAAGATGATTACGCCCCAGATAGTGAACGAACGCTTGGTAATACCCATAAAGTTATAATGTACGTTCTGCATCAAGTTCTTAGACAACTTGGTAGTAAATGTCAGATTCAGCCATTTGTCTTTTGCCATATAGTGTTCGTATACCAGACGAGTCAAGAATACGGCACTGAAGAATGAGCAGAGGATACCGATAATCAAAGTAGTGGCGAAACCACGGATCGGACCTGTACCGAAATTGAACAGGATAATACCTGTCAGGATAGAAGTCAAGTTAGAGTCGAAGATAGCAGAGAATGCGTTTCCGTAACCTTCAGCCAAAGCCTGCTTAGGTCCTTTACCAGCTTTCAACTCTTCTTTGGTACGTTCGTAAATCAATACGTTTGCATCCACAGCCATACCCAGAGACAATACCATACCGGCAATACCGGACATTGTCAAGGCAGCCTGGAATGAAGACAGAATACCCAATGTAAAGAAGAAGTTCACAAACAAAGCACCGTTTGCAACCATACCCGGGATGAAACCATACATAGCGCACATATAAATCATCAATACGATGAGAGCTACTACGAATGAAACGATACCCTGGTTAATAGATTCCTGACCCAAAGACGGACCTACGATATCTTCCTGAACGATACGGGCAGGAGCCGGCATCTTACCAGTCTTCAATACGTTTGCCAAGTCTTTAGTCTGTTCCGGAGTAAAGTTACCGGTAATGCTTGACTGTCCTCCTGTGATTTCGTTGATTACATTCGGAGCACTATATACATAACCATCCAATACGATAGCGATGGCACGCTGAATGTTTTTCTTGGTCAATGTAGCCCAACGACGTGCACCGTCGTTGTTCATTGTCATGCTTACAGCCGGTTTGTGGAAGTCGTCGTATGTATCGCTTGCGTCTACTACCACATCACCTTCCAGCGGTGCACGACCGTTACGTTCTGTAGAACGGATTGCATAAAGTTCGAAGATACGGCCTGTCTTGTCGAAGTCAGAAGCAGCTACCCCCCACATCAGTTTCAAATCGCGAGGCATTACTTTCTTCACTTCATCCAAACTCAGGATACGGTTTACTTCAGCAGTATCTTTATAGTCGGCATAACCTACTACACAGCTTTCCTTATACTGATTAGGACTCAGAACAGCGAACAACGGATGTTCTTTTTTCATGCGTTCCATATCCACATTGGCTTCTGCTGTTTCACCCTTCAAAGCAGCAGTCAGGCTGTCTTTTGCAGATACGGCAGCAGGAGCAGCTGTAGCAGAATCTGCTGCAACAGTGGTAGTATCCATGCTCAGCACATCGTATGCACGGCTATCGATTGAAGTCAACAAAGAACCCAGTTCACTTACCTTATAAGTTTCCCAGAATTCCAGGTTAGCAGAACCCTGCAAAAGTTTTCTTACACGTTCCGGTTCTTTGATACCCGGCAATTCCACCATGATACGCCCCATCTTTCCTTCCAATGTCTGGATATTAGGCTGAGCCACACCAAAGCGGTCGATACGTGTACGCAATACATTATATGAATTGTCTACTGCAGCTTTTACTTCTTCACGCAATACAGCTTCTACTTCCGCATTGCTGCTACGGGTAGTAATTCTGTCTTTCAACTGCTGAGTAGCAAACAGTTCTGCCAGACTACCTTCGGGAGCCAGTTTCTTATACTCTCTTACGAACAAGGTAATGAAATCTTCCTGGCTTGTTACCTGAAGACGAGCTGCTTCGTCTACCGCTTTGTTGAAAGCTTCGTCGGTCTTGTGATCGGCCAATGCACGTACAACATCTGGTACAGAGACTTCCAAAATCACATTCATACCGCCCTTCAGGTCCAGACCCAACCCGATTTCCATCTCACGACACTGTTTCAGCGTATAACTTCCCAACCAAACCTTTTCATTCTGTATAGAATCAAGGTAGTGTGCCGCACCTTTCGGGTCTTCTGCCGCTTTATTCATATGATAGCGGGTCACGAATGAAAACGAAAGATAGAACACACAGACAAGGGTCAGTAATATCGCAAAAACCTTTACAAATCCTTTGTTTTGCATGTTACTTTAATTTATGATATTTACTTTTTTAATTAATATACGTTTATTCAAGGTTGCAAATATAGTTTTTTTTTCATTTACACAGGGAATGCATGCTAAATATTTAAACATTAGACAATAAAAAAGAATGAAAAGACAAGATTTAAAGGCTTGGAAAAAGCAAAATAACACAAACTACAGCCTCTAAAACAACAGGACGTAAATTTCAAAGATAAAGGACAGATAAACAGAAGAATGGAAACACCAAGGTTTTTGTCAATACTCCAGTATACACCATACCGGATAATGGTCGGAAGCAATTATACTACGGTCTACCTTGCATTGTAATACCCGGAATGCACTTCCGGCAAAGATATGGTCGATACGAAAATAGAAATGATCACGATTGTAGGAAATACCCAGGCCACTTCCTCCTTCGGCATACGCATCTTGCAGTCCCTGCCCGATTACCCGATGGGCGTAAGAAATGGGAGAATCGTTGAAATCACCGCAGACCAGCATAAAAGGAGAACTGTTCCGGGAGATAAAAGCGGCTATCGAATCGGCCTGTACAGCTCTGATTTTTACGGCATCTGCCAGTTTGTGGAGCAACAGTTTCCCTCCTTTTTCCACATTTTTCTGATTTGGAGACTTCAGCAAATGGTTATAAATTTCCTTGTCTTCGCTATTCAATTTATTAGACTCCAGATGGTTATTGACAACAAGCAACGTATCGTTTTCTACTTTCAGCCGATAAAGCATACTTCCATTATTCAGGCTTTCATAAGAAATACGTTCGGCTGACAAAATAGGGAAACGGGAAAAACATGCAATTCCGTTTTCTCCTGCCAATGCAAGATGTTTGTAGTAAGGATAAGAAGAAAGAGCTTTCTTCACCTGCTTATCAAGCGTACATTCTTGCAAACAGATGACATCAGCCTCACTTTTATTCAGATAAGCCAGAATAGAATCTTTACCTTCAGAAAAATTGAAGACATTGTAAGTAAGAAGTTTCAATGTTCTTTTTTGCGATTCCATCGGTTTGTTGATGGGGCAATAGGTCCATGTCGCATTCCAGCAGACAAACAAGGTCAGTAAAGGCAACATTGCAAACCAGCGTCTGGCAATCAGCCATAAAAGAAGAAAAGCTAAATTCAGTAAAAAGAAAAATGGGAACAACAGACCGGAACAAGCCCAAATGGAATGTTCTACCGGAGAAATATAAGGGCTGTACGAACAACACAAAAAGCCCAATGATACAAGAATATTTCCTCCCAATAAACAGAGACGCATTATACGTCCTATAGATATCATCTTTTTACTCACAAGCTATTTTTTACTGGCATCAAACAAACGTTTTTTTTCTTCTTCACTTAAGCTGCTATAACCCGACTTTCTCAACTTATCCAAAATACGGTCGACCTCTGCTTCACGTTCCTTTTTCCGTGCATTAAAATCATAGTCCTTCTGCTTGTCTCCATAATAAACCTTCATTTTAGGCTTACGCACCGGTTTCTTCCATCCCATACAGAAATCAATGACATAATTAATCCAACGCGTTACATCGGTACCTCTGCGAAGTCCTGCAGCAAACCACCATCCAGCCAATGCTCCACCAAGATGCGAAATGTGTCCTCCTGCATTTCCGGAAGTAATGAGCATCAGGTCGAGTAAAATAATAACCAGTGCGATGGTACGCAAACGTACTGTTCCAAAAAGTAGAAGTTGTACAGGATAATTGGGTTCTCTCACAGCTACAGCTACAACAATAGCTAATACGGAAGCAGAAGCACCCAACAAATAAGAAGTGGGAAGAGCATGTTCAAAATAAGGGAAGATATGATAAGATATCATATACAATACTCCCCCACAGATACCTCCCAACAAATAAAGGCCACGCAAATGTTTGGATGAGAAGAAACTCAGGAATAACTTTCCAAACCAATACAGCCACAACATATTGAACAGGATATGCAACACATCGGCGTGCATAAACATATAGGTAATCAGTGACCAAGGCTGACGGATGAACTTCTCCCACCAGGCAGGAAGCTCCAGTACATTCATCCAGGGAGAGAACGGGACTTTAAACAACATTAGAATAATCCCGACCAAAGAACAGATCAGAAAAGCTCCCACATTGATGTAAAGCAGGCGGGTCACAATATTCCCCTGCCGGAAGTTCTCTTTCAGATTAGTAATAAAGTCGTCCGCTGCCATTTTTCTTTCTCCAATATAGAATAAGTATCAATCCGAATAACATTCCTCCCAAATGGGCAAAATGAGCGACTCCGTCGCCTCCGGATAATCCAAGGAAAAGTTCCAATACCGCATATCCTATTACAAAATACTTCGCTTTAATGGGCATTGGTATCGGGAAAACGAACATCTGACTGTTTGGAAACAGCATACCAAAAGCCAACAGAATAGCATATACTGCACCTGATGCTCCTACGGTAATCCATCGATTCAAGAACTCTGTCACGAAAATGGCTTCAGCTTCAGTTCCGCTCTCAAGATACTGCGAGAAGTTTACTACATACTCCATATACTGAACGGCTTCTTGTATAAGACCTGCACCTATTCCGCAAAGGATATAATAGAACAAGAAACGTTTGGGACCCCATACTTGTTCCAACACACGTCCGAACATCCACACAGCAAACATATTAAAGAAAATATGCTGGAAATTGGCGTGCATAAACATATAGGTAATAAGCTGTGCGGGATTAAAATCGGGAGCAAGGAAAAAGTGTAATCCTAACCAATTATTAACATTGATGCCATAACGCTCTCCCACAATAGCTCCGAAAAAGCACAGTGCATTGATAATTAACAGATTTTTTGTTACTGCTGGAATATTATTCATATTGTATTTTTTAATCAATTGCACAAAAGTACAATTTTATTCTCTCTTACTATCACCTCTTATATTTTTTTACAATTTGCCTTACAAGTTTTATCAAATCAAAAAGAAAAAACTAATTTTGTGTTCAGAAACAATCATCTAATCACTAATTTAAAACATGAAGACAACCTTATCTAACATCATGAATAACCTTTGTTATTCATTGGTTGGGATAACCTGTCTGACCGGATTTACACAAACCGCATATGCAGACAACGCTACCCTTCCTTACTGGAAAGATATCCAGACTGTCTCTGTCAACCGCGAAGCACCTCGCTCTGCTTTTATGACTTATGCCGATAAAGCTCAGGCGGCTACCGGTGACTATGAAAAGAGTTCGTACTATCAATTGCTTAACGGTACATGGAAGTTCTACTTCACTGAATCGTATACCCAACTTCCGGCAAATATTACAGACCCGGCAATCAGCACTGCTGACTGGAAGGATATCAAAGTACCGGGTAACTGGGAGATGCAAGGTTTTGGTACGGCTATTTACACCAACCATGGCTATGAGTTCCAACCTCGTAATCCGCAGCCTCCTCAACTTCCAGAGAATACACCGGTAGGAGTATACCGCCGCGACATTACTATCCCAGACAATTGGAAAGGCCGTGATATCTATTTGCATATCGCCGGAGCAAAATCGGGATGTTATGTGTATCTGAACGGAAAAGAAGTAGGCTATAATGAAGACTCCAAGAATCCGGCAGAGTATCTTATCAACGAGTATCTGCAACCGGGGAATAATGTACTGACATTGAAAATATTCCGCTGGAGTACGGGATCTTATCTGGAATGTCAGGACTTCTGGCGCATCAGTGGAATAGAACGTGATGTCTTCATCTACTCACAGCCCAAAGCATCCGTACAGGATTTCCGTATTACTTCCACTTTGGACGATAGTTATCGTAACGGTATCTTCCGCCTGCAAATCGACTTGAAAAATCATCGGACATCGACTGCAAATCTGAGCGTAAGCTATGAACTGACCGACAAAAACGGTAAGACTGTAGCTGCTGAGGAACAACCGGCACAAGTGGAAAACGGCAAACTTACTACGGTATCCTTCAGCAAAGAACTGCCACAGGTAGCTACATGGACATCGGAAGCACCGAATTTGTATAAACTGTATATGACAGTAAAAGAAAACGGAAAGGTGAGCGAAGTGATTCCTTATAATGTAGGATTCCGCCGCATCGAAATAAAAGAAACTAACCAGAAAGCTGCCAATGGAAAGAATTACGTAGTACTTCTTATCAACGGACAGCCTATCAAACTGAAAGGGGTGAACATTCACGAACATAACCCGGAAACAGGTCATTATGTGACTGAAGAGCTGATGCGGAAAGACTTTGAACTGATGAAACGTAACAACATCAATACAGTACGTCTGTGTCACTACCCACAAGACCGCCGCTTCTATGAGTTGTGCGATGAATATGGTTTGTATGTGTACGATGAAGCCAACATCGAAAGCCACGGTATGTATTACGACCTTCGTAAGGGAGGTACATTGGGAAATAACCCGGAATGGCTGAAACCACATATGTACCGTACCATCAATATGTTTGAGCGTAACAAAAACTATCCCAGCCTTACCTTTTGGTCTTTGGGTAATGAAGCTGGAAACGGTTACAACTTCTACCAGACCTATCTTTGGGTGAAGGAAGCAGACAAAGATATTATGAACCGTCCGGTCAACTATGAACGTGCACAGTGGGAATGGAACTCGGATATGTATGTACCCCAGTATCCAAGTGCCGGCTGGCTGGAAAGTATCGGTAAGAACGGAAGTGACCGACCGGTGGTTCCATCGGAATATGCACATGCCATGGGTAACTCTACCGGAAGTCTATGGGACCAGTGGAAAGCTATTTACCGCTATCCGAACTTGCAAGGCGGATATATCTGGGACTGGGTGGATCAAGGTATGCTGACACACGATGAGAATGGAAAACCATTTTGGGCATATGGAGGAGACTTTGGAACTAACATGCCAAGTGACGGTAACTTCTGTTGCAATGGTCTGGTAGGCCCCGACCGTGTTCCTCATCCGGCAATGAATGAAGTTAAATATGCACATCAGAACATAGCGTTCGAAGCTGTCGATCTGGAAAAAGGTACTTTCCTTGTAAAGAACCGTTTCTACTTTACTAACCTCAAAAAGTACATGATTACTTATCAGGTAAAGGCGAACGACAAAGTAGTCCGCTATCAGAAAGTATCGCTCGACATCGAACCACAGGGAAGCAAAGAGTTGCAAGTGAATGTGAGCGGATTGAAAGAAAAAGTCGGTACAGAATATTTTGTAGAGTTTGCTGTCATAACAGTAGAGCCAGAACCTCTCATTCCGGAAGGCTACGAAATTGCACATGAACAGTTCCGTCTGCCTATTGATCCAGCCAAACAGACATTTGCGACTTCAGGTCCTGCTTTGGAATGTGAGACAGAAGGCAATGTGTTTACTGTCCGCTCTTCACGCATGCAGTTCTGCTTCGACAAATCGACAGGTCTGGTGACATCGTATAAAGTAAAGGGTACAGAGTATTTCAACGAAGGACTCGGTATTCAGCCTAATTTCTGGCGTGCACCAAACGACAACGATTATGGTAATCAGATGCCGAAGCGTCTGCAAATCTGGAAGCAGTCGAGCAAGAACTTCAAGGTTGTAGATGCCGTACTTAATATGGAAGGTAAAGAGGCTGTGTTGAAAGCTACTTATCTGCTGGCTGCCGGCAACCTCTACATCGCAACTTACCGTATCTATCCGTCGGGAGTAGTGAAAGCTGACTATACTTTCACTTCAACAGATATGGATGCTGCCCAAACAGAAGTATCGGAAGCTACCCGTATGGCAACTTTCACTCCGGGCAACGATGCATTACGCCGTGCAAGCTCTAAACTGGTAGTGCCTCGTATCGGAGTACGTTTCCGTCTGCCGGCTACTATGAACGAAATAACCTACTTTGGACGTGGCCCGGAAGAAAACTACTGCGACCGCAACAACGGTACTATGGTAGGTATCTATAAGAATACAGCCGACAAGATGTATTATCCGTATGTTCGCCCGCAGGAAAACGGACATCATACTGATACACGTTGGATTAAGTTGAGCAAGAAAAACGGAAAGGGACTGGCAATCTATGCCGACCAGACTTTAGGATTCAACGCTTTGCGTAACTCTATTGAGGACTTCGACGGTGAGGAAGCTACACACCGCGATTATCAGTGGAACAACCGTGATGCAGAAGAACTGAAGCATGACATCAATACTGCCCGCAACCTGAAACCCCGTCATACTCATATCAACGACATCGAACCACGCAACTTCGTAGAGGTATGTCTGGATATGAAACAAATGGGTGTAGGAGGTTACGACAGTTGGGGAGCACAGCCCGACCCACAATATCTGATTCCTGCCAACCAGGAATACAAATGGGGATTCACCATCGTTCCGATGTAAAATTTAAAACCAAATATATGAAACAAATATATCGTCTTTGCATTTTATTATCTATCTTCAGCAGCCTGCGCATACAGGCTGCTGATGTGGATAAACAATACCATCTGATTGGTCACAGAGGGGGCGTAACAGAAAACCGCTGTCATCCGGAAAACAGCCTGGCTGCACTTGATGAAGCAGTAGAAAGAGGATATACCGGAGTTGAAATAGACATCAGAGAAAGCAAAGACGGAGTACTTTTTCTTTATCATTATGCTACTCTCGAACGTGACTATGCCAGTAAGGCACGTTGTGCGGACTTAACCTGGGAGGAAATACAGCAGTTAAAGCCATTGCATAAGGAAGGGAAAGCCCCTGTTTCTGTAGAGGAATACTGCCGGTATGCACAGGGAAAAATCACTGAACTGATGCTTGACATCAAACTCGACCATCCTTCTCAGGCTTTTTACGAAGAGCTATACCGTATTCTGAAAGAAACCGGTTTCATCAATCACTCCTATTTCATCGGACACGGAAATTTCTTTCTCGGGAAAGGAAAGATTACGATGCTTATCAGCGAAAGAGAAGAATTCTTCCAGAAATACGGAGAAAAGACGAAAGATTATTATTTCCTCTTTGCCGGAATTGATGAACTGAACTCTCGCCTCATCCGCTGGTGCCAGGAGCACGGAATTCAGATTATGGCTTGTGTAAACCGTCCGTATAAGCATCCTGTTACCCAACAGGGACTGGAGGAAGCATTCCGCGATTTGGAATGGTTAAAGTCATGGGGAGTTACCTACTATCAGATTGACTCAGACTACGACCGTCCTTTCCGTTCTTCTACCGCTCCTTCTCTCTGATTCATTAGGATAAGATAAATGAAAAAGCTTCAGGTGAAGCCTTTACGTGAGGACAACATAAAAGAATATAGCCGTGAAAAAGCAAAAAACTCTTTCACGGCTATATTCTTTTTTATCTGATTTATTTCACGATACTGTCTCTCAACACCAGCAGACTCTCCGGCCCCATATTGAACAACAAGTCTGCTATACTCAAATTAGGCTGAAAGCCTTGCTTTGCATCGAACACCTGATAATAAGAAACTGGAGAAAAATCAGGATCTGCTTCGGCATATACCCTCTTGGGATGAATCCGCTCGCGATAGTCGTCCATTCCCTCCGGAACAGCCACATAATCGTCTGTAGGTATCATTACAGGCTGAAGATCTATCTGCTCGCACATCCAATGACACAATTCCATATTAAAGTCATAAAGAAAGTCATACCGCTTCTCATAAAACCGATGAAACTCGTCGGCATAATAATCAAAGAAAGGGCTATGCTTATAAGCAGCCACAAACGCATTCCAGTGCACATGACGCCAGTTGCCGTGATCGGAAATCCGGATATCCTTCATCAGGCACTTCGTCCCTTCCCCTTTCTCCGTAGGAATAGTCAGTGCCTGAGGGCCTCCTGCCGAAGCAATGACACAGCGGTTACGGTACGTCTGCTTCATGTAACTGTCGAAACGTTCTACATACACCTTGTCGTATGCAAACAGCTTGGCATAATACTCCACAGGAGCCAGATAAGCCGAACTAAGTATGATTTGATTCATTTTATATTCCTTATTCTATACGTTGAAAAAATCTCCCTTTCTGCGAGGTAAACCACACATAAAGAGCCTTCCCGATAATATGATCTTCGGGTACAAAACCAAACAGCCGCGAATCGCACAGATTCACCGGATTGTTGGAAGCCATCCAATAATAGTTTTTGCTAAATACATACATTTTCACCGGCTTTCCCTCTACAAACAATGTATCCCGACGAATCTCAGCCCTTTTATGTTCATGATTACGGATAGTATTACACAGCAGCGCCCGATTCCACGGATGCACCTCTACAGCCCTTCCCTTTTGCGGCACCACATAAGGATACGCCTTTTCCTTTATTCCATCCTGATACAGCGAGAAAGGAATACGCTCTCCCGCAAGCTGTGTCAGCAGATAATATTCATAATGACTGAAACTCCGTATATATGCTCCTTCCGGTGTATATCCTACCAGTACATTGCCACTTATTCCCAGCGAATCCAGCATCATCCGTACACTGTCTTCGCAGGGAGCCGGATAACAATAAAGCGATTTACTGTCCGGACTGAATACCTTACCGGCAGTATCAATCAGTTCCCGGTTCAGCATCAGCGTATCTCCTGCCGTACCGATGCAGCGACTGATAAACAACTCCCGGCTTTCTATTCTACGGTCTTTATCAGACGGATTCGGATTGTTGAACAGCACGATATCTCCACGTTTCACCGGCTGTTCTCCAATACGATGATATCCGAACACAGAGGGGAAAGGCACACGCAGCCCATAACTCCACTTACTTACCAAAACCCCTTCGCCCTGGTATAATGTATTCTCCATACCCGACGACGGAATGAAACAAGAGGTTATAAGCAGGGTTTTTATCAGCAAAACAGCAATTACAGTCATTGCCATCAGCCTCAGCCATACGCCCCAACGGTTTTTCACTATCCGGTTCTTTATTTGATATTATCCACACACTTCAGCAGACGGTTCCAGCGAATCTTGCCATTCAGCCATCCTCTGTCCTGATCCAAAGACAACCAGATAAAGATAGGCTTACCTACGATATGATCTTCGGGCACAAATCCCCAGAAACGCGAATCGGCAGAATCATGACGGTTATCTCCCATCATCCAGTAATAATCCATTTTAAAAGTATATTGACTGGTCTGCTGTCCGTTGATGAAAATCTTTCCATCCTTCACTTCAAGTGTATTTCCCTCGTAAGCAGCAATTGGTCGTTCGTACAGCGGCAGATTATCCAAAGTCAAGTCGATGGTAGCCCCTTTCTTCGGTATCCATATCGGACCGTAATTATCCACCGTCCATCCGGTAAGCTTATTCAGCGGATAAAGTCCTCCGGCATCATCATCAGCCACATCCTGAATACGAATCACCAAATCTTTCCGAGCCAGCAAAGCCTCTTTCGTTTTCTTTGTCAGCGGCATGTTATACACCGATTCATCGGCATAATACATACTCAGATTCTCCTTGCTGATACCCAATTCGTGACAGAGTTCCTCTGGCAACTGTCCTCTGGTATATACAAAATAACGATACTGCACATTATCCGGCTCCTTGTTGGCTTTTCCGTCCAGATAAATAATGCGGTCTTTTATCTCCAGCGTCTGTCCGGGCAATCCCACACAACGTTTCACATAATTCTCTCTGCGGTCTACCGGACGCACCAGAATCTTTCCATAATCCTGCGGATTCTGGTCAATGTATTCCCTTCCGGCATGATAATAAAAGTCGAATACCTGACGCTGCTGTTCTACAGTCAGCGAAGCCATATCGACCGGTTTGGAAAGCTGCTTGCCCAACTGATAACTGATGCGATACAAATCATCATTAGGGATGGCACTCACCACACTGTCTCCAGCCGGGAAATTGAACACCACAATATCATTCAGCTGCACCGTACCCAATCCCTTTACACGCTTATACTCCCATTTGGGCCAGTCCAGATACGACTTACAGTTCAATATCGGTAATGTATGCTGTGTAAGCGGCATATGAAGCGGTGTCTGAGGAATACGGGCACCGTAACTCATCTTACTCACAAAAAGATAATCACCTACCAGCAGCGACTTCTCCAGTGAAGAAGAAGGAATCACATAATTCTGGAAGAAATACAGATTCACAAAATAAATCGCCACCAGTGCAAAGACAATGGCATCCACCCAGCTCATCACGGTTCTTACCGTCTGATTCTTGGCAGTCTTCCACCATGTCCAGGGAATCTTCTTCGAAATATACACATCAAAGATAAACGGAACCACAATCAGTCCCAACCAGCTTTTCAGCCATAACAGAAACAAGAGATACAAGGCCAGAATTACTCCGAACTTGATCCACTGCGTACGCGAAGCCTGTATCATAAATTAAAACTTGAATAAATCATTCATACCCAGAAACCCTGTATGTGCAGCCGTATACTCAGCAGCCAGTACAGCTCCCAAAGCAAACCCCTTGCGGTTCTTTGCATCGTGTGTGATAATGATAGAGTCTGCCTCCGATTCATAACGGATAGTATGGATACCCGGCACCTCTCCTTCGCGGATGGCACTCACCGGCAATTCATTGGCAGCACATTCAGTCGTTCCGCTCACAGTACCATCCGGAGCAGTCAGCGTACCCATCACCCACTTATCCTTGCGGTCCAGATTTTCCAGAATACCTTCTGCCAGTGTAATGGCAGTACCACTCGGCGCATCCAGTTTATGCACATGATGTGTTTCCACCATCGATACCTCATAATTCGGGAAGTTATTCATAATCTTGGCAAGATACTTGTTGACCGCTGCAAACACAGCCACGCCCAAGCTGAAGTTCGACGACCAGAACAGTGTCTTTCCTTCCTCCTCGCACAGTCTGCGCATTTCCTCTCCATGTTCACCCATCCATCCGGTACTACCCGATACCACTTTCACTCCATTGCGGAAGGCACTCAGGCAATTGTCGTAAGCCACGGCAGGTGCTGTAAACTCGATGGCTACATCTGCCGAACGGAAAGCTTCCGACTCAAAATCCTGACGGTTATTTATATCAATAATACTTACAATCTCATGTCCGCGGGCAACAGCAATCTTCTCTATCTCTTTGCCCATCTTTCCATATCCAATTAATGCAATTTTCATAATTATCTTCTTTTTTCTGTACAAAGATAGTGTTTCTCATTATTAATCATTACTTTTGAGATACATTTATACCTCGTTAACATGGAGCAACTTCTACACTATGTATGGAAACACAAGCTTTTCCCTCTGCAACATCTGCACACCTCCGAGGGAGAATCCATCGAAGTCATCGATCCGGGACTTCCCAACCCACATGCCGGAGCCGACTTTTTCAATGCCAAAATCAAGATACAAGGCGTACTTTGGGTAGGTAATGTAGAAATACACCAGCGTGCTTCCGACTGGTACCGTCACCGTCATCATCAGGATACAGCATACGATTCTGTCATCCTGCACGTAGCTTCCGATATCGACACCGCAGTAACCCGCACCAACGGCGAGCAGATACCCCAACTGGAGCTTCAATGTCCGCCACAACTGGCAGAGAACTACGAAGAACTCCTGCAAACCGACCGCTATCCCGCCTGCTTCTCTCTCATTCCCCAACTCTCTTCCTTCCTGCTGCACAGCTGGATGTCGCGACTGCAAACCGAACGTTTCGAAAACAAAGCCCGGCAAATAGCCGAGCGTCTGGAACATTGCGGAAAAGACTGGGAAACCGCCTTCTTCATCACCCTTGCCCGCAACTTCGGTTTCGGAGTAAACAGCGATACCTTCGAGTTCTGGGCCAGACAAGTCCCCCTTGCCGCCGTCAACAAACACCGCGACAATCTATTCCAGATAGAAGCCTTCTTCTTCGGACAAGCCGGGCTCCTGCAAGAACTTCCCCACGACGAATACACAGAGAAACTTATCAAGGAATACACCTATCTGCAACACAAATTCCAGTTACAGCCTTCTACCGACTGTCACTGGCGGTTCCTGCGCATGCGTCCAGGCAACTTCCCCCATATCCGCATTGCCCAACTGGCCTGTCTTTATCACCGCTCCCAGGGAATGTTGTCGCGCCTGCTCGAACTCTCCACCCTGAAAGACCTGCGCGACCTGCTCAAAGGAGGCACCTCCACATACTGGCTCACCCATTACAGTTTCGGTACCCCTTCTCCTTCCCGTCCCAAACCCCTGAGCCAGTCGTCTATCGACCTACTCATCATCAACACAGTCGTTCCCTTTCTGTATGCATACGGCAAGCACAAAGGCAACGAACTCCTCTGCCAGCGTGCCAGCCAGTTCCTGGAAGAACTAAAGCCCGAAAACAATTACATTGTCCGATTATGGAAAGAATGCGGTCTGGAAGCCGCCCATGCCGGCGACAGTCAGGCCCTCATTCAGTTGAAAAAGAACTATTGCGATACAAAGAAATGCCTTTATTGCCGTATCGGCTACGAATATCTGAGACAAAAGAAAGAATAATCACTGTCCATCGGGTCGGTCACACCATTCATCTCCCGCAGGAGCCGGCCCGTTCCTACCCGCCTTATCCATGATTCACTACCGGCTGCCGTTCTATCCCCTCAGCGCATTTTCCACAGCCAGCAGATAGCTATCCAGCCTGTTGCTCTTCACAATCGCCTTACGCGCCTTCTTATCCATCTGTGGCAGCAAATACTCCCACATTGTCTTCAGCTTGCCCAGCAATTGCGCCTCTCCCCCCTCAATCTGACGGCGATACCCTTCCACCATCCGCATGTGCATATGCTCCACCTTCCGATACAGCTCAGTCTGCCCGGGCATATGTCCCGTACGGAATTCATCTGCCAGCGACGGATTTGCCAGCAGTCCCCGTCCCAACATCAGCCCACACAAATCCGGAGCCCTGTCCACCCATTCGTACATATCAGCCACACCACACAAATCGCCATTATACACCAGCGGAATACGGCACTCCCTGTAAAACTCCATAAAAGCCTTCGTGTTCACCTCCCCCTTATACTGCTGTTTCCCGATACGAGGATGCAACACGATACGATGCACACACGAGTCATTCAGCAGCGGAAGAATCGCTTTCCATTCCTCCTGCTCCTGCCATCCCAGCCGCATCTTCACAGAGAAAGCCACCTGCGGATAACTCTCCATTGCCTTGAGCAACGCCCCCACCCGGTCCGGGTAAGGCAAAATGCCCGATCCCTTCCCCCGATTCGCAATCAGAGGAAACGGACATCCCATATTTACATCCACCTTCCGGTATCCCAGTTCCACCAGAAAATCGGTTATCTTGCACAATTCGTCCACTTCTCCAGCCACCAGTTGCGGAATAAGATGCACCCCCCGGTTATTCTCCGGAGCCACATCCCGACGGTCTTTATTTCGGAAATCTCCCTTCTCCAGCCTCACAAAAGGGCTGTAATAGGCATCAATACCTCCAAACGCTTCTGCATGCGCATTCCGCCACACTGCTTCTGTAAATCCCTGCAAAGGGGCTGCATAAAGTGTAATCATCCTTTCCTCTGTTTTCGGCAAAGATACGAATTTCAGGCAGATCGTAGGTATAGACACAAAAATCATTAACTTTGTAAAGTCACATAATCAAGAAACAGCATGGAAAAATACGTTTACGAACTAAAAATGAAGGTACGCGATTACGAATGCGATTTGCAGGGCATCGTAAACAACGCCAACTACCAGCACTACATAGAGCACACCCGTCACGAATTTCTGTCTGCTACCGGCATCAGTTTCGCCCAGCTCCACACCGAAGGCATCGACCCCGTAGTAGCCCGCCTCAATATGGCCTTCAAGACCCCACTTAAAAGCGGCGATGAGTTTGTCTCCAAGCTCTATCTCAAGAAAGAAGGCATCAAATACGTATTTTATCAGGACATCTTCCGTCTTCCCGACATGAAAGTCGTCATCAAAGCTACCGTAGAAACTGTCTGTGTGGTACACGGCCGCTTAGGAAACAGCGAACTCTTCGACACCGTATTTGCTCCTTACCTATCGAAATGAAACAAGAAGAACTTCTATACCGGCTGGCCCTCCCTCTTTTACCGGGTATCGGCCTTATCACTGCCCACCAGCTGATACAGGCAGCCGGCAGTGCCTCTGTTTTGTTTGAAGAAAGAAAGACACTGAAAGAAAGAATACCGGAGCTTCCCGACCGAATCCTTCAGGCTCTCGATGCTCCGGACGTATTGCGCCTTTGCGAAGCAGAGCTCCGTTTTGCAGAGAAAAACCACATTACCTGCCTGACAGCCTTAGACGAGGCTTACCCCTCGCGGCTTCGCGAATGCAACGACGCTCCCCTCGTACTCTTCTACCGGGGTACAGCCGACCTCAACCGCCGTCACATCATCAGCATGGTAGGTACCCGCAACGCCACCGAATACGGCAAAGACATCTGCCTCCGCTTTCTGAAAGAGCTACAGGCACTCTTGCCCGATGTACTGGTAGTAAGCGGACTGGCATACGGCATCGACATCCACGCTCACCGTGCTGCCCTGCAATACGGCATCGACACGGTAGGCGTACTGGCACACGGCTTAGACCGTATCTATCCCAGTGTACACCGCCGTACAGCTGCCGATATGCTTTCGCAAGGCGGACTGCTCACCGAGTTTATGAGCGGCACCAATCCCGACAAACAAAACTTTGTAAAACGAAACCGCATTGTAGCCGGCATCAGCGATGCCACCCTTGTGATAGAATCTGCCGAGAAAGGAGGTTCACTCATTACTGCCGGAATTGCTGAAAGCTACAACCGCGACTGCTTTGCCTTTCCCGGACGCATCGATGCTCCTTATTCGGCAGGATGCAACCAGCTCATCCGTCTCAACCGCGCCGCCCTTCTGCAAGACGCAGCCCAATTTGTAGAAGCCATGAACTGGAACACCCCTTCCGTACAGCCCCCACAGGCCATTCAGCGGCAACTTTTCCCCGACCTGTCGGACGAAGAAGAAAAAATCATCAGTCTGCTGTCCGCTCAGCCCGAAGGCATACAAATCAATGCACTGGTAGTAGCCAGCAACATTGCCATCAACCGTCTCACCGGTATTCTGTTCGAACTGGAATTAAAAGGAATGATCCGCACACTGGCAGGAGGAATGTATAAACTGATCTAAGATTTCCGGAAACAACCGGCAGACCGTCCGGTTTCCGGAGCAATCAGTAAAGGGCAAAAAAAATGGGAGAACGCTTTCTCCCAACCTTGTTAACCTTAAATCTAATACTATGAAAAAAATCACGACACAAATGTAACACTTTCGCAATAAAAATCCAATAGAAAATCAATCTATCACAATCCGTTTAAAGTTATTTTACGTTTATCAACGTTTGAAAAGAAGCCAGTTCCTTTCTTCTCCCCTTGCATACGTGCAAAAAAAAGAAGTTGTGCAGAATTTACATTCCACACAACTTCCTCAAAATTCTATTTCACGGAGAACAAACTCCTATCAGTCTTTCAGTTTAGCCTTGATAAAGTCGCGGTTCAAGCGAGCGATGTTGCTGATAGAAACGCACTTCGGACATTCAGCTTCACATGCACGAGTATTTGTACAGTTACCGAATCCCAGTTCGTCCATTTTTGCAATCATTGCTTTAGCACGGCGCAAAGCTTCCGGTTTACCCTGAGGCAACAGGTTCAACTGGCTAACTTTAGCAGATACGAACAACATAGCCGAACCATTCTTACAAGCAGCCACACATGCACCACAACCGATACAAGAAGCAGCATCCATTGCTTCGTCTGCGATTGGTTTCGGAATCAGGATTGCATTTGCATCCTGAGGAGCACCAGTACGTACACTAATGAAACCACCAGCCTGCATAATCTTATCGTAAGCAGTACGGTCTACCATCAAGTCTTTAATAACCGGGAAACCGGCAGAACGCCATGGTTCTACAGTGATTACATCACCATCTTTGAAACGGCGCATGTAGATCTGGCAAGTAGTTGCACCTGTAGCAGGTCCGTGAGGATGTCCGTTGATATACAAAGAACACATACCGCAGATACCTTCGCGGCAGTCATGGTCGAATACCACCGGTTCTTTACCTTCTTCGATCAACTGCTCGTTCAAGATATCCAGCATTTCCAGGAATGAAGTATCACCCGGGATATCCTTCATCTGGAATGTATCGAAATGACCTTTTTCCTTCGGTCCGTTCTGACGCCAAACTTTCAGCGTAAATGATATATTTTTATCCATGTGATTTTAGTTTTTTAGTTTGTTAGTTTTTTAGTTTGTCGATTCATTCTCGACAAAATTATAAGTTTTCAGTTCATTGTATGCTTCAGACACTTCTATCGTATTCAGTCCTGATATTTGTATCCAATCCGTTCTTTCTTCTATAAATTAGAGAACCTAACATTTTAGCGACCTCATTTATCCGAATCTCCATTTCTCTGAACCGGTCAGAATCCACAAACGACAAATCGTGCGAAAGTATCATCTGAGTTTCCAGTTCATTGCAAGACCCCAAGGCCATATATAGAAAATGAACAAGATCTTTATCCGTACATCTTCCAAAACCTTCTGCAATATTAGAAGGTATTGAAATCGCACATCTTCTAAGCTGAGCTACCAGACCAAAGCGTTCTTCGATAGGGAAACCGGCAGTACATTGATATACCAACTTAGCCAGTTCCATTCCCTTTTTCCAAACCAAAAGGTCCTTAAACGTGCCCATAAGCAAACTTAAAAACTTAAAAACTCAAAAACTTTGCTGTTTAGCTCTTGTAATTTCGAGTCTGTACTTTGATTGCTTCGTAAACCAATGGTTCTTTGTACAATACCGGAGCCTTGTCGTCGCTTCCCTGATATTCCCAGCAAGCCACGTAGAAGAAGTTTTCGTCATCACGTTTAGCTTCACCTTCTTCAGTCTGGTGTTCTTCACGGAAATGACCACCACAAGATTCTTCACGGTTCAACGCATCGTAAGCGATAAGCTGACCCATTGTGATAAAGTCGTCCAGACGGAAAGCCTTGTCAAGCTCGATGTTCATACCTTCTTTTGCACCCGGGATAAACAGTTCGGTTTCGAATTCCTTGCGGATTTCTTTCAACTTAGCCAAACCGGTCTTCAAACCTTCGGCAGTACGTCCCATACCTACATATTCCCACATTACGCGACCCAATTCCTTGTGGATAGAGTCTACAGACTTCTTACCCTTGATATTCATCAGGTGATCGATCTTAGCCTGTACAGCCTTTTCAGCTTCAGCAAATTCAGGAAGATCTGTAGAGAAGCGAGGCACAGTAATCTGGTCTGCCAAATAGTTCTGGATAGTATAAGGCAATACGAAGTAACCGTCTGCCAATCCCTGCATCAAAGCAGAAGCACCCAAACGGTTTGCACCGTGGTCAGAGAAGTTACATTCACCGATAGCAAACAGACCCTTGATAGTAGTCTGCAATTCGTAGTCTACCCAGATACCACCCATTGTATAGTGGATAGCCGGATAAATCATCATCGGGTTATAATATTTCACACCGTTGATTTCACGAGCCAGTTCGCCCGGATTTACGTCGGTGATTTCTTCGTACATATCAAACAAGTTACCGTAACGCTGACGAACAACGTCGATACCCAGACGTTCGATACTTTCAGAGAAGTCGAGGAATACAGCCAAGCCAGTGTTGTTTACACCGAAGCCATGGTCGCAGCGTTCTTTTGCAGCACGTGAAGCCACGTCGCGCGGGACCAAGTTACCGAATGCCGGATAACGGCGTTCCAAGTAATAGTCACGGTCTTCTTCAGGAATATCGCTACCCTTCTTAGTACCAGCCTGCAATGCTTTTGCATCTTCCAGTTTCTTCGGAACCCAGATACGACCGTCGTTACGCAAAGATTCAGACATCAAAGTCAGCTTAGACTGCTTGTCTCCGTGTACCGGAATACAAGTCGGGTGAATCTGCACGTAAGCCGGATTTGCAAACATCGCTCCCTTACGGTAGCAAGACATTGCAGCAGTAACGTTACATGCCATTGCGTTAGTAGACAAGAAGTAAGTGTTACCGTATCCACCTGTTGCGATAACCACTGCGTGAGCAGCAAAACGTTCCAACTTACCAGTTACCAGGTTCTTAGCGATGATACCGCGAGCACGACCGTCAACCAATACTACATCGAGCATTTCGTAACGAGTAAACAATTTTACAGTACCAGCACCTACCTGACGGCTCAAAGCAGAGTAAGCACCCAGCAACAACTGCTGACCAGTCTGACCTTTCGCATAGAAAGTACGAGATACCTGTGCACCACCGAACGAACGGTTAGCCAGTGTACCACCATATTCGCGAGCAAAAGGAACGCCCTGTGCCACGCACTGGTCGATAATGTTGTTTGAAACTTCAGCCAGACGGTAAACGTTTGCTTCACGAGCACGATAGTCACCACCTTTTACAGTATCGTAGAACAGACGATATACAGAGTCACCGTCGTTCTGATAATTTTTAGCAGCATTGATACCACCCTGTGCAGCGATAGAGTGTGCACGGCGAGGAGAGTCCTGAATACAGAAGTTGAATACACGGAATCCCATTTCACCCAGTGAAGCAGCAGCAGAAGCACCTGCCAAACCAGTACCTACCACGATGATATCCAAACGGCGTTTGTTAGCCGGGTTCACCAATTTCTGGTGAGCTTTATAGTTAGTCCATTTCTCAGCTATCGGGCCTTCAGGAATCTTAGAATCAAGTATCTTAGTCATAATGTTTTTAATTTAAGTTTGTTAGTTTTAAGTTTTTAAGTTTGTTATTGTTTAGTTGGTTGGTTTTTAAGCTGATAATTGGTTGGGGTTTCAAGTTGTTTCCTTAAGCTGATGGTCATTCCCAAAAACTCAAAAAGTACAAAACTTAAGAACTCCACTCAAGAACTCAAAAACTCAAGAACTTAAAAACTTATCACAGATTTTTCACAAAAAATACAACAGCTACCAGCATGAAGCCAAGTACGATGATGGTAGAATAGATGTTAGAGATGCATTTCCAGCGGTTGATCCAGATTTGGTTATTCCATCCCAAAGTCTGCATAGCACTCCAGAAACCGTGAGTCAGGTGGAACCACAAGGCAGCCAGCCAAACGATGTACAGAACAAAGAATACCGGGTTAGAGAAAGTCTGCATGATGTAACCATAACCGTCGGCAGCATGAAGACCACCCATCATCGGGTTGCCGATGATTTCAGCAAACTGCATTTTGTACCAGAAGTTCACAAAGTGAAGAGCCAGACCCAGAATTACAATGATACCCAGTACCAGCATGTTCTGAGAAGCCCATTCTACGTTTTTTGGTTTTGCAGTCACTGCATAGCGTTCATGACCGCGAGCTGCACGGTTCTGTACAGTCAACCAGAAAGCATAAAGAATGTGAATTACGAACAAAGCAGCCAGTCCCACTGTAGCTACCAATGCGTACCAGTTTGCTCCGAGGAACTCACAAACCATGTTGTATGCCTCTCCCGAGAACAATGCAACAAGGTTCATCGCCATGTGAAATGTTAGAAACAGGACAAGGGCGATACCAGTTACACTCATCACCACTTTCCGTCCAATAGATGAATTACTTAACCACATAAATGATTGATTTTAAAAAATTATTTAATTGTTTTGATTGAGTTTTCAAGCCTTTTTTTGAACCGACAAGGTTTCGGGTTACGAGTGAACAAGGTTTTGAATACCTTTGTTAAATCGAGGAAAGCCTAATCCACTTGCCAACTCAAAAAAACATAAAATATGCAGTGCAAAATTAGATGTTTTCCACAGATAATACAAGCGATTACGGAAATAATTCTTTAATATGTTGACGAGGTTTTCCCCTCTACATATACCGGCTGCGCACGTGTGCCGGCATTCCGCAACTTTCCCTCCTCTATCAGCCGATGGATATACCGGAGAGCCGTTGTTCTGGTAAGAGTAAAAAGCTCCTGAAATTTCCGGCGTGTCAGGAAAGGTTCCGAACGGAAATAGTCGGCCAGCCGTTTCTCCATCTCCTCATCGGTCCATACCTGCGAATGCGGCCTCCAGTCCGACCGTCTGATTTCTGCTTCTTCCAGCAGTTCCTTCAACTCCGCATCCGGGCGAAAGCGAACCGTCTTTACACTGACGCAGGTAGAACGGGTCGTTTTAGGATCGGACACCTCGGGTGCTTTCAATGTAACAGAAAAGTATCCCAGTCCGTCCAGATGTACCCGTTCCCCACTTTCCAGATGAGAAGCAAGCTGTTCGCTCAAGGCAATCAGTACAGCCCGCACATCACTCACAGTCAGCGTGCAGCACTTGTGTATTTCCTGCGACAGTTTTTCAGTATCCACACAGCGCGAGTGTATAACTTTGGGATAATAACGTTTTTTTTGGGTACCGGCAGTAACCGGTGTCCGATAGAATTCAAATTTTATTGCCATAATATAAGATTTAGGTTTATCGGACGTCCCACTGCAAGGAGACACTCGTCTCATTGCAAAGAGACAGTCGTCCCAGCCCAATGATACGGGTGTCTCCTTATAGAGAGACGCCTTTCGTTCTCCTACAAATATACAAAATCAAATAGCGGAAAACAAGTGTTTTACAAGAAAATCCATCTTCTGCAGACTACTTGTATCACCGGTTTTCTTATTGACAACAAATAGCATATATCCATCCCAATCCTCCCTATGCCGTTATCAGAAACATCCCAGATAAAAAACATAGATGCAGATACTGGATTATGAATATATATATATATATTTGCGATACAAAGATTTAACCTAATCGTTCATAAGATGAAAAACCTGCTATTCATCGCAATATTAATAATTACACTTACAGGCTGTTGGAGATCCCAGGCATTTACCTTTTATAATAAAACAAATGAACCTGTCAGAATGTATTGCTATTATGATTCCCGTAATTATATACCTAAAATCCGCAACTATCATCCAATACACGATTAAGGGTAGATTTATGAGTCG
>UQPQ01000012.1 GCA_900542985.1 uncultured Bacteroides sp. | reverse complement strand
TGTTGCTCAGGAACTTATAAATAAAGTTAAATTATAGTGTTGCGGAATTAAGGGTATATAAAAATTTTAAATACTTTGAAAAATATTGATGCGAATCAATACCCTGATGAATAAAAAAACAGAGAGTTGTTTAATTATAAATCTAAGTAAACTTTAATTAAGAGAGATTTTATGAGTAAGTTTTTATCCCTATTATGCAGTATGCTAATCTGCATAACGACTTACGCACAGAACATTACTGTGAACGGTAAAGTTACAGCCAACGGCGAAGAGATGCCGGGTGTAACAGTAGCGGTAAAAGGAGGAACCCAAGGTACCATTACCTCTATCGACGGAGGATACTCCTTACAAGTAGACGCTAAAAGCACATTAGTTTTTTCATTTATTGGCTATGAAACTGTAGAAGTTCCCATCAAAGGCCAAAAAGTAATCAACGTCAATCTGGAAGAATCATCTATTGCGATGGAAGAAGTAGTGATTGCCGTGCCTTATGGTACTGCAAAGAAGTCTACCTTTACAGGTTCAGCCAGTGTAATTGACAAAAAAATTGTGGCCTCATCACAGGTAGCCAGCGTTTCTAAAGCATTGCAGGGAACCGTAGCCGGTTTGCAGTCATTCTCTACCAGCGGCCAACCGGGTGAAGATGCAGATATCTATATTCGTGGTGTAGGATCTGTAAATGCTTCACAAACTCCTTTGTATGTAGTTGACGGAGTTCCTTACGATGGAAAATTGTCTTCTATTTCATCACAAGACATTGCTTCTGTCACTGTACTGAAAGATGCAGCAGCAGCTTCACTGTACGGTTCTCGTGCAGCCAATGGTGTAATTATGATTACAACCAAGCAAGGACAAACCGGTTCTGCACCAACCATCCAGTTATCTGCTAAATATGGTTTTTCAAGCCGTGCTGTCAGCGATTATAATCAGTTAAGTACAAACGACTACTTCAAACTGCAATGGGAAGCACTCCGCAACAGCTATATGACCGGAAAAAATGCAATGAGTGCTGAAGATGCCGGAAAAGCAGCCTCGGCTGTCTTGACTACTACCGGTACTGGCGGACTGGGTATCAACCCTTATGGTAGCAAATACCCTCAACCCATTGACCAGTACGGAAACTTGGTAGAAGGAGCCACTCCTCTCTGGGACGACAGTTGGGAAGATGCATTGACACAAGATGCACATTATGCAGATTTGAATGCCAGTGTGTCTGGCGGTAGCGAGAAAACCAAATATTATTTCTCATTGGGTTACCTGGACGATCAAGGTGCTTATATCTGTTCTGGATTTAAACGCTACAATTTAAGAACCAATATTACCACTGATTTACGTGATTGGTTGCAAGTAGGTTTGAACGTATCAGCAAGCCACTCAATCCAAAATTATCCGAAACAGGATGATACAGCTATTGGCAACGTTGTATTGGCTGCTCGTGATATACCTTCATTCTATCCTGTTTACGAACGTAATATGGATACAGGAGAATATATTCTGGATGAAAACGGTAACCGGATCTATGATTACGGTACCTATCGTAAAGGTTCTTACAACGGACAGAACTTTGCACAGTCTATGTACTATGACAAAAAAGAATACAAACGTGACGCTGCATCTGTACGTGGATTTTTACAGATTACTCCGATTGAAGGACTGAGCTACAAGATGTCTGTAAACTTAGACTACAACAGTCGCTTTACTCATTTCTACGACAACCCGACTTATGGTAAACAACCTTTGATAGGAAGTGTACAGAAAGAAAACGACCGTACTACCGGTATGACATTCAACAATGTAGTAAACTGGAATCATACATTCAACGATGCACACGATGTACGTGTAATGTTGGGTCAGGAGTATTATGAATACAATACATCCAGCTTCGGCGGTTCACGTTCGGGTGTAATTACCGACGGATATTTTGAACCCGATGCTGCTTCTACACTGAACAGTTTCTCTGGTTACAGCGACCAGTACAAATTATTGAGTTATTTTGGTAGTGCAGAATACTCATACCAAGGAAAATATTTTGCATCAACTTCTGTACGTACAGACGGTTCTTCTCGTTTCCATCCAGATCATCGCTGGGGAACATTCTGGTCTTTTGGTGCTTCTTGGAAAATCGTACGCGAAAAATTCCTCGAATCAGCAGCAAATGACTGGTTGACAAACTTGACTTTGCGTGCCAGCTATGGTGCACAGGGTAATGATAATGTAGGTTACTATGCATATCAGGCTTTGTATGGTATGGGAAGCCTGTTTGGAAACCCTGCATTGACAGCTTATCGTCTGGCTACTCCTAACTTGACTTGGGAAACTAACTTAAACCTGAATATCGGTTTGGATTTCGGATTCTGGAACAACCGCTTGAACGGTACTATCGAATACTTCCAGCGTTCATCTAAAGATTTGCTGTTCTCACGCGACCTGGTTCCATCAAGCGGATTCTCTAGTATTGATGCCAACATCGGTAAGCTGAAAAACTATGGTTGGGAATTCACAATCAGCGGTACTCCGATTCTGACCAAAGACTGGACATGGAAATTAAGTGTAAATGCAACTACCTATAAAAATGAAATTGTAGAACTTCCTACAGATGTTATGTGGAACGGTTCGAAGAAATGGGTAAAAGGCGGTTCTTTGTACGACTATTGGATGTATGAATGGGCAGGAGTTAATCCTGAAACAGGTGCGCCACAATGGTATAAGACACAAGAAGACGGAAGCCGAGTACCTACAAGCGACTACTCTTCTCTGAATTCAAACGATAAGGTGAAATTGGGAAGTTCACTGCCGACACTGACCGGAGGTTTCCAGTCTGATTTGACTTGGAAAAATGTATCCTTGTCGATGCTGTTCTCTTATGCAATTGGTGGTAAGTTATACAACAACGACTATGTGATGATGATGAGCACATCAGGAGGTAACGGTAGCTCACTGAGCGAAGAAATGCTGGAACGCTGGCAAAAGCCGGGTGATATTACAGATGTCCCCAAACTGTCTTATAACCAGACAGACTACTTCACCAGTGGTTCAAGCCGTTGGTTGGTAAACCGTTCATTCTTACGTTTAAAAACTGTGACATTAAGTTATACATTACCGAAAAAATGGATACACGTAGCTTCACTGAAAGAAGCAAGCGTCTTCTTGCAAGGTGAAAACCTGCTGACATTCAGTCACCAGCAAGGTCTTGATCCGGAACAGCCTATCAGTGGTTCTGTTTCATTCCGCTACCCTGCCATGAAAACTTTCTCATTCGGTATTAATGTAACACTTTAATTTAATTCTTAAAATATGAAATTCAGTTATAAAAATATAACCTGGGGAATATTACTCGCATGCAGTATGGCATCTTGCGATCTGGATACCACCCCCACCAACTACCTTCCTTCTGAAGACGCATTTAAAACTACAGCACGTTGCGAAAGTGTGCTAAACGGTACATGGAGCTCTCTTTTTACAAACGGTTCCACCTACGCATCTATCGGATTAGGCTCTATTATGATGAATGATGATTTTGCCGGATCGGATGTAGTAAGAACAACCAGCTACGGATATAGCTCAAGTTACAGTCTTACCAACGGCTACGGACGTGGAGAAATCAACGATATGGCATGGGATTTGTTTTACGATGCCATAAACAACTGCAACAACATCATTGCATACATTGACCAGGCCGAAGGAAGTGAAGAAGACAAAAACATCATCAAAGGTCAGGCTTTGGCTACCCGCGGTTATGTATATATGCTTCTGGCTACTCACTATTCTTTTGGAGTGGGTAATGAAAAGTATGCCAACAACGCTTGTGTACCTATCTACACAGAGCCGACAGACCTGAATATGGCATTGACCGGTAAGCCTGCATCCACTGTAAAAGATGTATTCCAGCGCTCTTTAACCGACTTAGGAGATGCCTATTCTTTAATTCCGGACAACTATAATAGAGGTATTAACGCAACTGACCAATACCGTATTGATAAAACTGTGGTAAAAGGATTATTGGCACGTACTAACTTATATGCAGGAGAATGGCAAGCTGCCTACAACTATGCAGACGAAGCAATGACAGCCAAAGGTAAATACCTGATGTCGGAAGAAGAATTCAAGAGCGGATTCAATGATGCAACCAACGAAGAATGGATGTGGGGATTTTCTTCTACACTGGAAGACAATCTGGCTGCCTACAATTTCAATTTCAAAGATTGTACAACCGAAGGCTCTTATTACAGTTGCTTTAATGTAGATCCGTTTTTCAAGGAAAAATTTGAAGATAATGACTATCGTAAAGATTTATTCCGTTGGGGAGCTAACGCTGGTTACGGCGAATGGACTATGTTGAATTATAAGTTTAAATTTGCGGATATCAACAACGGATTGGGAGACATTATTCTGATGCGTATAGCAGAAATGTTCCTTATTAAAGCAGAGGCCGCAACTCACCTGCCTGGCAAAGAAGGAGAAGCACAGAGCTTACTGAAAGAATTACGTCAGGCACGATTGAAAGCCGGTAATACAGCAGCAGAAGTTACTGCTACAGGCGATGAACTGAGAGAAGAAATTTGGTTGGAACGCCGTAAAGAGTTATGGGGAGAAGGATTCTCACTGACAGATTTGATTCGTAACCAAAAGAGTCTGGAACGCAAAAACTGGAGCCACTACGTAGAATGTATCCTAAATCCGGATGGTAGCAACTCTAATATTCCTATTTTGGACGAAAATGGCGAACTGACTTATGCTGATGACAAACCTGAAAGCTATAAGAAAGAAAGATGTACGCTGCTTCAAGGACATATTGCATCCAGAACAGTATTCCCTGATGGTTCTGAGTTTGAGCCAAACAGTAAATACTACCTGTTCCGAATTCCTGAACAGGAAGAATTGCAAAACGCAAACTTGTATACAGAACATCCCATGCTTCCACTTTATAATTAAGGTGCGCATAAAAAAACTAACATAACTGCTCCCAGACGAAAATAATATTCGTCTGGGAGTTTTTTATTTACCTCCTTACCTTACTTCAATATACTTATCATTCCTTCTACACTGACTGCTCCTACCCCAACCATCATCAACTCATGCAGATTTTTATTAACTTTGCAGCCTAAAAGCATGTCAATATGAAGATTAGAAACATAGATTTAGGAGAAAAGCCTGTACTATTGGCTCCAATGGAAGATGTAACCGATCCGGCTTTCCGACTATTGTGTAAGGAATTCGGAGCCGATATGGTATATACAGAATTTGTATCGAGCGATGCACTGATCCGTTCCGTTGGGAAAACGATGCTAAAACTGAACATCAGCGATGCAGAACGTCCGGTTGCAATACAGATATACGGAAAAGATACAGAAACCATGGTAGAGGCTGCACGTATCGTAGAACAGGCACAGCCAGATATTCTGGACTTAAACTTTGGCTGTCCTGTAAAACGAGTAGCAGGTAAAGGAGCCGGATCTGGCATGCTGCAAAATGTACCTAAAATGCTGGAAATTACCCGAGCTGTCGTAAATGCTGTAAAGATTCCGGTCACAGTCAAGACTCGTTTGGGATGGGATGCCGAGCATAAAATTATTGTCGACTTGGCAGAACAGCTACAGGACTGTGGAATCGAAGCACTTACCATACACGGACGTACCCGTGCGCAAATGTATACCGGAGAAGCAGACTGGACACTAATTGGAGAAGTAAAAAATAATCCTCGGATGCGTATTCCTATCATCGGAAACGGAGATGTCACTACTCCCCAACGCGCCAAAGAGTGTTTCGACAAATACGGAGTAGATGCCATCATGATAGGACGCGGAAGTTTTGGACGCCCCTGGATTTTTAAAGAAGTAAAACACTATCTGAATACTGGAGAAGAACTTCCTCCCCTCTCCTTCAAATGGAGAATGGATGTCCTGCGACGGGAGGTGCAAGACAGTGTAAACTTGCTTGATGAACGCCGGGGTATTTTACATGTACGACGACACTTGGCGGCCTCCCCTCTTTTTAAGGGAATACCGAACTTTAAAGAAACACGGATTGCCATGTTACGTGCTGAAACTCTTGAAAGTCTGAATCAGATTCTGGATACAATAGAAGCTAATTTTGGAGAGAACTAATTCATAGTCACTCTAAAATGGTTTTTCATGCACATAATATATAAAAATGTGCAAAGAATATGCATTTATTTGCCGGAATATTTGTATAGAACAAGAAATATTCACACCTTTGCACCGAAAAGTAAACAATTTATTCTATTTATAAACTTAAAATTTTAAAATTATGTCTGAAATCGCATCAAAAGTACAGAAGATTATTGTTGATAAATTAGGCGTAGAAGAATCAGAAGTAACAACAACTGCAAGCTTCACTAACGACCTGGGTGCTGACTCTTTGGATACAGTAGAATTGATCATGGAATTCGAAAAAGAATTCGGTATCTCTATTCCAGATGATCAGGCAGAAAAAATCCAGACTGTAGGCGACGCTATCTCTTACATCGAAGCTAACGCAAAATAATTAATTCTTCTTATGGAATTAAAAAGAGTTGTAGTAACAGGTCTCGGTGCATTGACTCCTGTAGGTAATACTGTTCCCGAATTCTGGAACAACCTGATTAACGGAGTAAGCGGAGCGGGACCTATTACTCATTTCGACGCCAGCAAGTTCAAGACTCAGTTTGCTTGTGAGGTAAAGAACTTCAATGCGACCGATTTTATCGACCGCAAAGAGGCTCGTAAGATGGACCTTTATACTCAGTATGCCATCACTGCTGCCAAAGAAGCTGTAGCTGACGCCAACATTGACGTCGAAAAAGAAGATTTAAACAAAATCGGAGTAATTTTCGGAGTAGGAATCGGTGGACTTCATACTTTCGAAGAAGAAGTTTTAAACTACGCACAGACCAAAGATACTATTGGCCCACGTTTCAACCCATTCTTTATCCCGAAAATGATTGCAGACATTGCATCAGGACACATCTCTATGATTTATGGATTTCACGGTCCTAACTTCACTACCACTTCTGCTTGTGCCTCTTCATCAAACGCTATCGGTGAAGCATTCAACTTGATTCGCTTGGGAAAAGCAAACATGATTGTGGCTGGAGGTGCTGAAGCAACAATCTACCCTGCTGGTGTAGGTGGCTTCAACGCAATGAATGCACTGTCTACCCGAAATGACGATCCAAGCCACGCTTCACGTCCGTTCAGCGCAAGCCGTGACGGTTTCGTAATGGGTGAAGGTGCCGGATGTTTGATTTTGGAAGAACTGGAACATGCAAAAGCCCGTGGTGCTAAGATTTATGCCGAACTGGCCGGAACAGGTGCATCAGCCGACGCTTATCATATAACAGCCTCTCATCCTGAAGGTCTGGGTGCGAAACTGGTTATGACAAATGCGCTCGAAGATGCAGGTATGCAACCGGAGGATATCGACTACATCAATGTACACGGTACTTCTACACCGGTAGGAGACATTTCAGAAGTAAAAGCAATCCAGGCTTTGTTTGGAGAACATGCTTACAAACTGAATATCAGCTCTACCAAATCTATGACTGGACACTTGCTTGGAGCTGCTGGTGCAGTAGAAGCAATTGCTAGCGTATTGTCTGTTAAGAACGACATTGTTCCTCCTACTATTAACCACGAAGAAGGTGACAACGATGAACAAATCGATTACAACCTGAACTTCACTTTCAACAAGGCACAAAAACGTACCGTTCGTGCTGCGTTAAGTAATACATTTGGTTTTGGTGGACACAATGCATGTGTAATCGTAAAAAAATACACTGAATAAACTGTGTTTAGCAATATAACAGATAAGATAAGACTCCTCTTCCGAAAGGATAAGGAGCCTTATCTTTGTTTTTATAGAATACTTGGATTTTATCCACACAACATTAGCATTTATCAACAAGCTCTGCTACATAAGTCTTCTTCTATCAAAGCAGGGAAGGGACGCTTGTTGAATAACGAACGACTGGAATTTCTGGGAGATGCTATTTTGGATGCAGTTGTAGCAGATATTGTTTACAAACGTTTTGAGGGAAAACGGGAAGGATTTCTTACAAATACACGTTCTAAAATAGTACAGCGAGAAACTCTGAACCACATCGGTAAGCAAATAGGTCTGGATAAGCTAATAAAATACACTACGAAACAGTCGTCGCACAACAGTTATATGTGCGGGAATGCATTCGAAGCTTTGATAGGAGCTATTTATTTGGACCGAGGCTACGGTGCCTGCAAAATGTTCATGGAAGAGCGTATTATCAAACAATATTTGAATTTGGAGAAAATCTCACGCAAAGAGGTGAACTTTAAATCGAAACTGATAGAATGGAGTCAGAAAAACAAATTTGAAATCAGCTTCGAATTACTTGAACAATCTCACGATGAAGACCAGAATCCTGTTTTCGAATCGCAAATATTGGTTGAAAATATAGCTGCTGGAAAAGGTAAAGGATACTCTAAAAAAGAATCACAACAGGAGGCTGCTCACGAAACACTGAACAAAATCAAAAATGATCCGCAATTTATTGATATCATTTTTGCAGCAAAAGCAGAACGTGAAAAAGCTGAAAATCCGACAAATACAGAAGAGGAGAAGCATCCGGCACCGATTGATGAGCTAAAAGAGTCTTTCATACAGGAAGAAACTATTTCTGAAAAATATGAAGACCACGAACGCATTATTGCAGAAGCAGAAGCGGCTGCATTTCTTGAAAAAGAAACAACCGGAACAGACAACTAATAACCGGAATTTAGACAAAAAATATCCTATTGTACCAAGCTATTTTAATGCTCGATACAATAGGATAAATTGTATTTATATTTTCACTTATTTCACGAAATCAGCCCAGTTAGTCAAACGCATATCACCTTTCTCCATAAATACTTGATGCATACCCAATACAGCAGGCAAATAATGAGAAGTCTGTCCTTTGGTAGAGATCTTGAGATAATCCCACAATAGCTGTTTATAGTCGGGGTGAGCACAATTCTCAATAACAGTTTTGGCACGTTCCATAGGGCTTTTACCACGCAAATCGGCAACACCTTGTTCTGTGACAATCACATTAACAGAATGTTCACTATGATCCTGATGAGACACCATAGGTACGATAGAGCTGATACATCCTCCTTTAGCTGTAGACGGACAAGAGAATATAGAAATGTATGCACTGCGGGTAAAATCACCAGAGCCACCAATTCCATTCATCATCTTCGTTCCGCAAATATGAGTTGAGTTCACATTTCCATAAATATCTGCTTCAATTGCAGTATTCATTGTAATGACACCAATTCGACGGACAACTTCTGGGCAATTGGAGATTTCGGAAGGACGTAGAATCAATTTGTGGCGGAAGAAGTCCATGTTATCATAAATATCCTGCAAACAATCATTGGTCACACTCAAAGAACAGGTACTTCCAAACTTGATGCGACCTTCTTTTATCAGCTTGATTACTGAATTCTGAATAACCTCAGTATACATTTCGAACGGCGGAATGCTGGAATCTTTACCCAGAGCACTTAATACTGCATTGGCAATATTACCCACACCTGATTGCAACGGAAGGAAGGTAGAAGGAATTACACCTCTTCTCATATCTGCTGCCAGGAATTCAGCTACATTCTGGCCAATCTTATCAGTTACAGGATCTGAATCGTGGAAGCCACGAGCTTCATCCGGTATATTTACTTCAACTACACCAACTATCTTCGAAGGGTCCACTTGGATATAAGGAAGACCTATACGGTCACTGGGACGTACAATTGGAATCGGACGACGATAGGGAGGACGTTCCATCTCATATAAGTCGTGCATACCAATCAGATTCTTACTATGGGCTGCATTCAACTCCACAATTATCCGGTCAGCCAGACGAGCAACAGTAGGAGTAACACCTACACCGGCTGTCAAGTAAATACGACCATCATCCGTGATTTCGCAAGCTTCAATAATTGCGGTACTTACATGACCAAGAAAACCCGAACGCAAGCGTTGAGCTAATTGTGAAAGATGAATATCTGTATAACGGATTTCTCCATTGTTTACAGCTTTACGGAAGTCTGTATTAGTGGTATAAGGAGCTCGGAAACTAATAGCCTTTGCACGGGTCAATGCACCGTCACAAGAATCTCCTGTAGAAGCTCCTGTAATAATTCCTACCTGGAACTGTTCACCACGTGCGTGTTTTTCTTCAGCTATCTTTGCCAATTCTGAAACAACAGCTTTCGGAGTACCTGCAGGGGTAAAACCACTCAATCCCAGAATCTCTCCGTCTTTTATAAGGCTTGCAGCTTCGGCTGCCGACATAAAAGTAAAACTCATTTTATTCAGTGTTTATCGTTAGTATTAAAAAAGTTCGGTTATCAAATTCAAAAATAGAAAAAATTCAGCAGGTCTGCCATACTATTCATACTTTCTGCTAAAAATTTCAGAATAGATAAAAGCACGACGCGCTTCTTCTCGCGTATTCAGTCTGACAGAGGACGTCCGGGTTTCATGAACAGCTGATTGAGAAGGAAGAGGAGAGGTGGATGCTTGCTCAATCGGTTTTCGTAATTCTTCTTTCTTTTTTGTCCTTGCCTCCACAGGTATAGGAGGAGGTACAACACTCAGATGTGCATCCAGTTTTTTCTTTAACTGTTGCTTACGAATTTGCATGCGTTTCACCCTTTTCTCTCTACTTTTTTGCCAAACAGCAATAGCAATCATTGCCACTACAACCAAAACCTGAAAGATTTCCATATCAAACAAATATTAAGGGTTTTAGCCAAAGATACGAATAAATCCTATATATCCTACCGGTTTTATGGAAGTTAACACGGAAAGAGGTATCTTTGCAAACAGTAACACTAATTTTTATAATAAGAATCCTATGACAAAAGAAAACACAGGAGCAGACTTTAAATCTGCAACTGAACACGAAAACAAGAAACTGTTTATCGAAACTTATGGCTGCCAGATGAATGTAGCCGACAGTGAAGTAATTGCTTCTATCATGCAAATGGCGGGATACTCACCTTGCGAAACATTGGAGGAAGCCGATGCTGTATTCATGAACACCTGTTCTATCCGCGACAATGCAGAACAGAAGATTCTGAATCGTCTGGAATTTTTCCACTCTTTACGCAAAAAACGTAAACACCTTATCGTAGGAGTGTTGGGATGTATGGCCGAACGAGTAAAGAACGACTTGATTGAAAATCATCATGTAGATCTTGTGGCCGGTCCAGACTCATACCTGACACTTCCTGATTTGATAGCAGCTGTAGAAGCCGGAGAAAAAGCAATCAACGTAGAACTGTCTACCACCGAGACTTATCGTGATGTCATTCCATCCCGTATCTGTGGGAACCACATCTCCGGATTTGTATCAATCATGCGTGGCTGCAACAATTTCTGCCACTATTGCATTGTGCCTTATACACGCGGACGCGAACGTAGCCGTGATGTGGAAAGTATTTTGAATGAAGTACACGACCTGGAAAAGAAAGGTTATAAAGAGGTAACTTTGCTGGGGCAGAATGTCAACTCTTACCGGTTTGAAAGAGAAGGGGAGACAGTAACTTTCCCTATGTTGCTCCGTATTGTAGCCGAAGCGGTACCGGGCATGCGCGTACGCTTTACGACTTCACATCCTAAAGACATGAGTGATGAAACCCTCCATGTCATTGCAGAAGTTCCCAATGTATGCAAACATATTCATTTACCCGTACAAAGCGGAAGTTCCAGAATTCTGAAACTGATGAATCGTAAGTATACTCGCGAATGGTACTTGGAAAGGGTAGAAGCTATCCGTCGCATCATCCCCGATTGTGGCTTAAGTACTGATATTTTCTCCGGATTCCACTCCGAAACAGAAGAGGATCATCAGATGTCACTCTCGCTCATGCGCGAATGTGCCTACGATTCAGCCTTTATGTTTAAGTATTCTGAAAGACCAGGAACTTATGCATCAAAACATCTTCCCGATGACATTTCTGAAGAGGTAAAAATCCGCCGTCTGAATGAAATGATTGAGTTACAAAATCAGCTTTCAGCAGAAAGCAATGCCAAAGATGTGGGTAAAACATTCGAAGTATTAGTAGAAGGTGTTTCCAAACGATCTAAAGAGCAGTTATTTGGCCGTACCGAGCAAAACAAGGTTGTCGTATTCGACCGAGGAACACATCGTATCGGCGACTTTGTCAAAGTCCGGATTACCGAATCAAGTTCTGCTACATTGAAAGGCATAGAAGTTACAGAATAAACATTTCGAAATAACTATATTAAAATCGAGCAGGTAAATCAAGCATTCCTCAAAGCTTGTCTATCTGCTCGATTTTCTTTAGCCCAAAGCATTCCCTTCTCCACCTGAATGTATTCAAACAATCACACAATTTACACATCAGTTCCCTACAGCATTTTCAAGGCCATTCCCATTATTTTTATACAATATATTAAAAACGTTTAATAGAATAGGGTATATAATCAATTTATTTGTTATTTTGCAGCAAATTAGGGAATAAAGTGAATATACTAAATATAAATAAATGTCCTCTTTGTGGGAATAGCCAATTTCAGAAAGTGATGACCTGTACGGACCACTATGCTACCGGCGAAAAATTCGACGTGGAGCAGTGTACCCATTGTCACTTCCTTTTCACTCAACGTGCCCCTGTAGAAGCCGAAATAGGCAGATACTACGAATCACCCGATTATATTTCGCACAGCGATACACATAAAGGCCTGATGAACCAAATATATCATCAGGTACGCCGTTATATGCTTGCCCGCAAGGCAAGACTCGTTAAACACAGCAGTCGCCTGAATGAAGGAAGTTTGTTGGATATCGGTACAGGAACCGGATATTTCAGCCATTTTATGGCAGAAAAAGGATGGAAAGTCACTGCAATAGAGAAAAGTCCACAGGCACGTGAATTTGCCAAAAAACATTTTGGCTTAGACGTACAGCCTTCCGAAGCACTTTCATTACAAGAAGAAGCATCGTTTGACGTTGTTACTCTTTGGCATGTAATGGAACATCTCGAACATCTGAATGAAACATGGGAAATATTGAACCGTATTCTAAAGGAAAGAGGAGTTCTGATTGTTGCGGTTCCTAATCCTAACTCATTCGATGCCCAGAAATACAAAGAAATGTGGGCAGCCTATGATACGCCACGACATTTGTGGCATTTCACTCCGTCTACCATGCAACAATTCGGAGCTAAACATGGCTTCATTTTAGCAGAACAACATCCCATGCCGTTCGATGCCTTTTATGTATCCATGCTCACCGAAAAATACAAAAAAAGCCGTCATCCATTCCTGAAAGGATTGTTGACTGGTACAGAAGCATGGTTTGCTTCACAAGCTAAAAAGGAGCGAAGCAGCTCTATTATCTACGTTTTTAGAAAGAAGTGATTATGAGTAAAAAATTGGTAGCTTTCTTCGACATGCAGTTCATCACTTCCAGTATCAGTACGATGCTGGTACTGCTTCTATTGGGATTGGTCGTGTTCTTTCTCATGGCCGCCAATAACTTATCTGTATATGTACGCGAAAACATAGCAGTATCAATACTTATCAGCGATGATATGAAGGAAGCAGAAATTACACGTTTCCAGAAAGAGCTGAACGGATTTCCTTACATCAAGAAAACTACTTATATCTCCAAGGCACAGGCACTGAAAGAGCAGACCGAAGCCATGGGTACTGACCCTGCCGAATTTTTAGGCCATAATCCATTCACCGCTTCCATTGAGGTCTCACTCAATGCCGATTATGCCAATGCGGACAGTATTGCGTGGATAAAGGATGAAATACTTTCCCATAAGCACATACTTGAAGTCAACTATCCGCAAGATTTGTTGGATGCGGTAAATAAAAACATCCAAAAAATCAGTATTGTCCTGCTGGTTCTGGCTGCTTTACTGACTCTAATCTCATTTGCTCTAATCAACAATACAATCCGATTGGCTATCTATTCCAAACGCTTCCTTATCCACACAATGAAGCTAGTAGGAGCCAGCTGGAATTTCATACGCCGTCCTTTCCTCATCCGTAATATTTGGGTAGGAGTTTTAGCAGCAGCAATGGCTAATGCTTTACTAACTGCAATGGCTTATCTTCTAGTACGATACGAACCGGATCTGTTAGCAGTCATCACTCCTTCGGTAATACTGGTTGTCATGACTTCTGTATTTGTTTTCGGTATCATTATTACAACTTTCTGCGCCTTGATATCCATCAACAAATACTTGCGTATGAAGGTTAGCGATTTATACAGCAAATAAAAAATCTATTAATATTTTATTTTTCATCAGTATGGACAAAAAGAACTTTGCCTTTGATAAGACTAACTTCATCCTATTGGGAATAGGGATGGTAGTAATTATTATCGGCTTTTTACTCATGACCGGACCTGGTTCCAATGAAACGATGTTTCAACCAGACATTTTCAGCGTACGTCGTATTAAAGTCGCTCCGGTAGTTTGTTTCCTGGGATTTATATTTATGATTTACGGTATACTCCGAAAACCTACAGATAAAATAGAAAAATAAACATGAGTTGGATTGAAGCTTTAATCTTGGGTATTCTGCAGGGATTGACAGAATACCTTCCAGTCAGCAGTAGCGGACATCTTGCTATCGGATCAGCATTATTTGGTATTGAGGGAGAAGATAACCTGACCTTTACCATCGTTGTCCATGTGGCTACAGTATTAAGTACACTGGTCATTCTTTGGAAAGAAATTAACTGGATATTCCGTGGACTATTCAAGTTCCAGATGAACGAAGAAACCCGTTATGTAGTCAACATCATCATATCCATGATTCCGATTGGCATCATTGGTGTATTCTTTAAAGATTATGTCGAAGATATTTTCGGATCAGGTCTGCTTGTGGTAGGATGCATGTTGCTTATCACAGCACTTCTGCTCACTTATTCTTATTATGCCAAGCCGCGTCCAAAAGAAAAAATCAGTATGAAAGACGCATTTATCATCGGTTTAGCCCAAGCTTGTGCTGTATTGCCCGGATTGTCACGTTCCGGCTCAACAATTGCTACCGGACTTATCTTAGGAAATAAGAAAGAATCGTTGGCACAATTCTCATTCCTAATGGTCATTCCTCCTATTTTAGGAGAAGCCTTGCTCGATGGAATGAAAATTGTAAAAGATGCCTCCATGGCCGGAGCCGAAATATCTACCTTGTCACTGATAGTAGGCTTTTTGGCGGCATTCATATCGGGATGCATCGCCTGCAAATGGATGATCAACATTGTAAAGAAAGGTAAACTGATTTATTTTGGAATTTATTGTGCCATTGCCGGTATACTGACCATCATACTCAGCTAACCCATTGTCCCCATATATAAAGAATGAATTTCAAGGAAGGAGAAATATTATATTTCAACAAACCGTTACGATGGACATCGTTTGCGGTTGTCAACAAGATAAGATATCACATCAGCCGAAAATTAGGCGTAAAAAAGATTAAGGTAGGACACGCCGGAACACTCGATCCGCTGGCTACAGGAGTCATGATTATATGTACCGGAAAAGCGACCAAACGTATCGAGGAATTCCAATATCACACCAAAGAGTACATAGCAACCCTTCAACTGGGAGCTACAACTCCTTCATTCGATTTGGAAAAAGAAATTGATGCGACTTATCCTACCGAACATATTACCCGGGAACTGGTAGAAGAAGTGCTGAAAAAGTTCGTAGGAACCATCGAACAAGTACCACCGGCTTTCTCAGCCTGCAAAGTAGACGGAAAACGTGCTTACGACCTGGCAAGAAAAGGAGATGAAGTAGAGTTGAAAGCCAAAACACTGGTCATCGATGAAATAGAATTGCTGGAATGTAACCTGCCGGAAATAAAAATCAGGGTAGTATGCAGCAAAGGCACATACATCCGTGCGCTGGCACGCGACATCGGTGAAGCGTTGAACAGTGGTGCCCATCTGACAGGACTCATACGCACAAGAGTAGGAGAGGTCAGACTTGAAGATTGCATGGAAGTAGAAAACTTCCCGGAATGGCTCGAGAAACAAGAAATAGAAGTTATAAACGATTAAGGAAAGAAAGGAACGCAAAAGATGAAGCTATCACAATTCAAATTCAAATTACCGGAAGAACGTATCGCCCTTCATCCGGCAAAATACAGAGATGAATCTCGTCTGATGGTAGTCAATAAAGCTACCGGAGAAATTGAACATAAAATCTTCAAAGATATTTTAAACTACTTTGATGACAAGGATGTATTTATCTTCAATGATACTAAAGTCTTTCCTGCACGTTTGTATGGAAACAAAGAAAAAACCGGAGCCCGTATTGAAGTATTCCTGTTGCGCGAACTGAACGAAGAACTGCGTTTGTGGGATGTATTGGTAGACCCGGCCCGCAAAATCCGTATCGGAAACAAATTGTATTTTGGTGATGACGATTCGATGGTAGCCGAAGTAATCGACAATACCACTTCACGCGGACGTACCCTTCGCTTCCTGTACGACGGGCCACACGATGAATTCAAAAAAGCCTTGTATGCACTGGGAGAACCCCCATTGCCTCCATTTATCAAACGACCGGCAGAACCTGAAGACGAAGAGCGTTTCCAAAATATCTTTGCTAAAAACGAAGGAGCAGTTACTGTCCCTGCCGCAGGCTTGCATTTCAGCCGCGAATTGATGAAGCGTATGGAAATCAAAGGTATTGACTTCGCTTTCATTACCATGCATGCCGGTTTGGGCAACTTCCGCGACATTGATGTAGAAGATCTGACCAAACATAAAATGGACTCAGAACAGATGTTTGTCAATGCAGAAGCATGCCGCATTGTCAACGAGGCCAAAGACCGTGGCAGCCGTGTGTGTGCCGTAGGTACTACAGTGATGCGTGCCATCGAAACTGCCGTAGGTACAGACGGACATTTGAAAGAATTCGAAGGATGGACCAACAAGTTTATCTTCCCTCCTTACGACTTCTCTGTAGCCAACGCTATGGTAAGCAACTTCCATATGCCGCTGTCTACCATGCTGATGCTGGTATGTTCTTATGGAGGTTATGAACTGATTATGGAAGCCTACAACACCGCATTGAAAGAAGATTACCGCTTCGGAACATACGGTGATGCCATGTTGATTTTAGACAAATAAAAACACAACTGCATCATGGCAAAAGTATACGTAGGCTTAGGTACAAACTTAGGCAATAAAGAAGAAAACTTACGTACTGCCGTCTATTTAATAAACAGGAAGATAGGGAAAGTAATTTCCCTGTCTTCTTTTTATGAAACCGCTGCATGGGGATTCGTTTCCGAGCATACCTTCCTTAATGCGGCAGCTTGTATAGAAACCGCATTATCTCCCACCGATATATTACACTTTACACAGGAGATAGAACGGGAAATGGGGCGAAAACAGAAATCTGTACAAGGAGTATATTCCGACCGTCCGATAGATATTGATATCCTGCTGTACGACAATCTTATACTGCAGACTCCCGAACTTACCATTCCGCATCCCTTGATGACGGAACGTCGCTTCGTGATGGAACCTTTGGCAGAAATTGCTCCTGATTTCATTCATCCTGTTCTTCATCAGTCTCTTTCCGAACTAAACAAACTCTTGCTCACTGAATCCGAATAAATTGCATCGCAATCACAAAGAAAGAGGTGTTAAACAGTTGTAAAATTCTGTCAAAATTCCGATATTGCGTACCCTTAGAAAACCTATTATACGCAATGTTATGAAGACATCTGGCTTAATGTTCCTTTTCTATGCAGGAGCATTCCTATCGGCAAATTCTTTATTTGCACAAGAAACACAAGTAGCCCATACAGACACTGTAACTACAGCTTTAGGTCGTGCACAAGACCTTCGTACTCTCCCTTTCCAGATTCAAAAGATAGAGGGGAATGAACTAACCCAAGTAAAAGACGCCAATTTCCTCCATTCACTGATTGGAAGAACCACGGGTGCCACTCTCAATCCAAGCTCTGCCGGAACAGGAGCAGGAGTACGTGTACGAATGAGAGGTACACGCAGTATTTGGGGCAACAACAATGTGCTGTATGTCATCGACGGGATTCCCTTCCCCCAGCTTTCCACCAATACCCTTTCGTCAATCTACACCGGATACGGACTGGCAGCCGATGCCATTGCTTCTCTTAATGCCGAAGATATAGAAGATATCTCTATTCTCTCCGGTCCGTCGGCAGCCGCGCTGTACGGAAGCGATGCCGCCAACGGTGCCATTCTTATCACCACCAAGAAAGGAAAGACTACCCGTCGGCCTGCTATTCATGTATCTCAAAGCACTACGTTCAGCAAACCTTTTGTCATGCCGGAATTTCAGAATCAGTATTATCAGTGGAATACAGCTTCGGATACCGGAGATCCCACCTGGAACCCTTCTGACTTCTACCGTACCGGACACACTATTCAGAATCATGTCAGTCTTTCTGCCGGTACCGATATCAACCAAAGCTACTTCTCGGCTGCCACACAAAATGCCACCGGACTGATAGAAAACAATCTTTCCAACCATTATAACCTGACTTTCCGCAACAGTACCCAGTTGTTGGACAAGAAACTCCGTATTGATTTGGGACTGATGTACATACGCACCAAAGAGCAGAATATGCTGTCGCACGGAGAAAATTTCAACCCTATCATTCCCGTTTACCTCTATCCGGAATGCCTGAACTTCCGACCTAATCAATATGGACAAATTACCGGTGTTCCCTGGTACGAACGCTATGACCCTGATAAAGATTACTATGCCCAATACTGGCCGTATTCCGAGTGGCAGAATCCCTATTGGATTATCAACCGGAACACCTTTCTCAATAAGAAAGACCGCTTCTTAGGCAATATTGGTATCAGTTACGACATTACCCCCTGGCTTTCTGCCTCCGCCCGCGTACGCTATGATAAGGATGTGATAAAGCAAACTCAAGAACTTTATGCCTCTACCAGTTTGCTCCTTATCCACTCTCCAAACGGACTGTATGGGGAAAATAAAGCCGACCTGCACCAACTGTACAGTGACCTTTCCCTTGACCTGCACCATCGCATAGGAGCATTTTCGTTCAATGCATTATTAGGAGGAAGCATACAGAAACGGCAATACGATTTCGATTTGCTCAACGGAGGTCTGATCCAACCTAACGGTTTCTCTACCGGTAATATCGATGACACGCAAAAAAGACAACTTTCCGAATCATTCGAAGACAAAAGAAAAAGCCTCTTTGCCTCCTTGCAGATAGGCTTTAAAGACATGCTCTACCTGCATGCTACCGGACGGAAAGAATGGAGTGACTTCGACTACCGTTCTTTCCATTCGGAAGCAGACGGACTTTATCCTTCTGTAGGGTTTGCTTTTGTGCCTACAGCACTTCCCGTTTTCCGTTCCGATATATTGTCGTTCCTCAAACTTCGCTTCGACCATAGCAAAACTGGAACCGCTTGCCAATATGCTCTTATCGAAGGATTGTGGAGAAAGAACCAGGACTCCGAGTACGAAATGCTGATACAAGGTGAAAATCCTATCGATCAGACCAAGTCATACGAAGCTGGTCTGGACATAGGCTTGTTCCGCAACCGGCTGAATGTGGGACTGACTCTTTATACTTCTTCTACCCAAAGTTTAGTAGGTACTCAGGTAAAAGAAGGGGAAGAGTATGGTTACACAAATGCAAAAATTGAAAACAAGGGTATTGAGTTAAGTATCGGACTTCAGCAGCCTTTAGGTCCGGTACAGTGGAACAGTAACCTTACCTACACACTGAATAAAAATAAAATCAAGGAATTTGGCCAGTTAAAAAACCCTGCTACAGGAGAGACTATTACTCTTTCCTCTCTTACTATCAATCAATATAACAATATGGCCGAGGAAAGACTTACCGCAGGCGGCTCCATAGGCGACATATACGTCCGCGCATTCCGCACCGACAGCAAAGGAAACCTTGTCATCGGGAGCGACGGGTTACCGGAAAAAAACAATGAATACACCTATGCCGGTAATGCTGCTCCCAAGTATCAGATAGGATGGAGCAACGACTTCAACTGGAAAGGAATAGCCTTAAGTTTCGTACTACAGGGAAACTTCGGAGGAAAAGGTCTGTCCCTCACTCAGGCGATGATGGACCAGTACGGTGTATCGAAGGCTACTGCTGATGCACGCAACAACGGCGGTGTATGGGTAGGACAGCAGCTTATCCCAGCCACTCAATATTACTATCATGTAACCGGTCCGGAGGGGGTAGGAGCAGCCTATATATACGATGCTACCAATGTGCGTCTGGCAGAACTCTCGGTAGGATATACCATTCCTATGCACCGTTGGGTAAACTGGATGCAGAGTATCAAGGTTTCGTTTGTAGGACGCAATCTGTGCATGATTTACAACAAAGCGCCGTTCGACCCCATGAGTACGGCCAGCATGGGCAACTTCATGCAGGGAATAGATTATTTCAATCTGCCCAGTTTGCGCAACCTCGGTTTTTCTGTCAGCATGGACTTTTAGTTCAAAAAACAATTTAGCTGACACAGTAAACTGATAGAAAAGACTCTTCAAGAAGAGTAAGTAATATTAGTCGTATAAAGTGTCCCACTGCAAGGAGACGGGTGTCTCCTTGCAGTGGGACACTCGTCTCTTTATAGTGAGACGGACGCACCCTTACAATGAGACACCCTTCCTGTCTAAGTATCCAACGAGATAAAACATCAAACAAGATACAACTATTTCATTTATTTTCTATATTTGCTCACGAATTGGTTCCACATCCTTGTTCTAGGAAACGGATTAAAAGGGAATCGGGTGAAAATCCCGGACAGTCCCGCTGCTGTAAAGCTCTATACCAAACTTTCTGAAAAATGCTCATACCACTGATATACAATGGCTATATTGGGAAGGTTTCAGAGAGGGAGTCAGTCAGAAGACCTGCCATCATTCATTTGCTCAGTGCCCTCTGGGGTTAGGGAAACTGTTGCCTGTTTTTTCATTTTATAAGAACCGACATGTATAAGCAGACCATCATGCGTGCTGTTTGGCTGATGTGTATCCTTGTATGGGGACATTGTATCTCTATATATGCACAAAGTAAGCTGGATAGCCTACAACATTTGGGAGAAGTCGTAGTAACGGCACGTACTTTCCAAAAAGAAGTTATTCCCGTACAGCAACTGTCCGGAAACGAATTGCATCGCCTCAGCTCACATAATGTGGCCGATGCATTGCGTTATTTCTCCGGAATACAAATCAAAGATTACGGAGGAGTAGGAGGTCTGAAAACCGTAAACATCCGAAGCATGGGAACCAATCATGTAGGGGTATTCTACGATGGCATTGAACTGGGTAACGCACAGAACGGTACCGTAGACCTGGGACGATTCTCTTTGGACAACATGGAATCGGTTACACTGTACAACGGCCAGAAAAGTGCTATTTTCCAACCTGCAAAGGATTTCGGCTCTGCCGGCTCTATTTATTTACAATCACGTACCCCAAAGTTTGAAAACGAAGAACGTTACCATGTAAAGACAACCTTTAAGACCGGTTCGTTTGGAGTAGTCAATCCCTCCATATTATGGGAGCAGAAAATTCACGACAAACTTTACAGCTCTCTCAGTGCCGAGTATATGTATACCACCGGAAAATATAAATTCCGCTATCAGACTAAAGACGGATACGATACTACCGCTGTACGTCAAAATGGTGATGTACAGGCTCTGCGCGTAGAAGGCGGACTGTTTGGAAAAATAGACCAGGGATATTGGCGTGCAAAAGCCTATCTGTATAACTCCGAGCGAGGATACCCCGGTGCCATTGTACGCAACAAGTTTTCACACGAAGACCGTCAGTGGGATACTAATTTTTTCACACAGGGTACATTCAAAAAAGATTTTTCATCCCGGTACAGCCTGTTATGCAACGTAAAATATGCCTACGACTATTTGCATTATCTGGCAGACCCGAACAAAGATGAATCTTTGATGTATACCAACAATCATTATTACCAACAGGAAGTTTATGCTTCGGCTGCAAACCGGTTTACCATTTTACCGGGATGGGATGTCAGCGTGTCTGCCGACTATCAGTTCAATTTACTGAATGCCGATTTACAGGACTTTGTATATCCTCGCCGGCATACCGGACTGATAGCAGCCGCCACAGCTATCTCACTCGACCGGTTTAAAGCACAGGCTAGCCTGCTTGGAACTTTTGTACACGATAAAGTCCGGACAGAAAACGAATCGGCCCCCGACAAACAGGAATGGACTCCAGCTGTAGTCGCCTCGTATCAGCCATTCAAATCAATTGACTTGAATATCCGTGGCTTTTACAAGCGTATCTTTCGAATGCCAACCTTGAACGACTTGTATTATACTTTTGTAGGAAATGTAGATCTGGACCCCGAGTATACAAACCAGTACAATCTGGGATTTACTTATAGCAAATCTTTTTCCCACAGTTGGCTTCGCTACATAGAAGTACAGACAGACGTATATTACAACGAAGTTGAAAACAAAATTATAGCTACACCGACTTCCAACTTTTTCCGGTGGACAATGATTAACCTGGGAAAAGTGGAAATACGAGGTATTGACGCTGCCCTGCAAACCGGATGGCAAATAGGAAGAGAGTTCCACCTGAACGGAAGAATCAACTATACCTATCAAAAAGCACAGGACTTCACCGACCCTTACGATGAGTTCTATGGAGGACAGATACCTTACATTCCCTGGCATAGCGGTTCGGCAGCAGTAAATGCCAACTGGCGCTCGTGGGAAGCCAACTATAGTTTTATCTATACAGGAGAGCGGTATTCGTCGCAAGCCAATATTCTGGCCAATTATCAGCTGCCGTGGTATACCAGCGACTTATCGGTAGCCAAGACCCAGCGAATCGGTCCGGGCGACTTGAAACTGACATTAGAAATCAACAATCTGTTCAACCAGCAATACGAAGTGGTGATTTGCTATCCTATGCCGGGTATCAATTTCAAACTCATTGCACAATATACTTTTTAAATGAAAACGGACTTTATAAAATTATTCCACCATACATACAGTTTTGTTCTATCTGTCTTCATCGGCTTCATGCTTGCAGGATGCCGGGGAGAACTGCCGGTCATTGAATCTGAAATAGAATATGTAACCGATCCCACTTTGCCGAAGTCAATCAAAGGACTCTATGTATTGAACGAAGGAAATATGGGAAGCAACAAGTGTACACTCGACTTCTTCGACTATAATACCGGAGGCTATCACCGCAACATTTATGCAGAGCGAAATCCCGGAGTAGTAAAGGAGTTAGGCGATGTAGGAAATGACATTGCTATTTACGGGAATAAACTTTTTGCCGTAATCAACTGCTCACACTTTGTAGAAGTAATGGATGTACGCACAGGGGTGCATATCGGAAGCATTAATATCACAAACTGCCGATACATCACTTTTAATGAAGGAAAAGCTTATATCAGCTCATATGCAGGTCCCGTGCAAATTGACCCTAATGCACGTCCGGGAAAAGTGGTAGAAGTAGATGTCAATACCTTGCAAATTACGCGGGAAGTGGTAGTTGGATACCAGCCGGAAGAAATGGTAATCAACAACGGCAGACTATATGTGGCCAATTCCGGAGGATACCGTTTCCCCAATTACGACCGGACAGTTTCTGTAATCGACTTAAATACATTTCAGGTAGTCAATACCATTGATGTAGCCATCAACCTGCACCGCATGGAAATTGACAAGTTCGGACGTATCTACGTCAGCTCAAGAGGAGACTATTACGGTACAGGATCTGATGTTTTCGTAATCGACAGCCAGACAGAAAAGGTTATCGGGAACTTAGGAGTGGCAGCCAACGAAATGTGCCTTTGCGACGACCAGCTCTACATGATAAGTACCGAATGGAATTACATAACCGGAAGTAATACAATCGGATTTTCACGATACGACACTCAGAAAGAAGAACTGATTCCGGGCAATTTCATTACCGATGGCACAGAAAAAGAAATCAAACTTCCTTACGGAATAGCTGTTAATCCGGAAACGAAAGAAATCTTTGTATCCGATGCTACCAACTATGTAACACCAGGATACTTGTATTGTTTCTCCAAAGAAGGAAAGCTACGCTGGAAAGTTCGTACAGGAGATATTCCGGCACATTTTACCTTTACGACACAAGATTTTAATTAAATACTAAATAAAGAATAGATCTTATGAAAACAAAGTTACAACATTCAGCCTGGTCAATTATAGCCGCAAGTAGCCTAATGGCGGGAACTATGATATCTTGCTCTTCCGAGTACGACCCTAATGAAAAACCTGAAGTCTGTCCTCCAGGAAGTACACCCTATATTACTCAGGTTCTTGATTATATGCCAGCCGTAGGACAGCTGACCAACACCATGCCCGAATACGAAGAAGGAGATACTCAGGAGACTATGAATCAGAAGGTTTTAAAAGCCATCGGTCATAACAAGAAAGGAATGATTTCTTTGGGAGGATATGGAGGATATGTGACTGTAGGATTCGATCACACCATTGAAAACAAAGACGGGCTATGCGATTTTCGAGTATTGGGAAATGCCTTTTACTCTGCTGCTAACCCTAACCCTGATGCCCCGATAGGAGGAAGCTCAGAACCAGGCATCATCATGGTTGCCTATGATAAAAATGGGAATAAACAGCCGGACGCAGACGAATGGTACGAGATAGCCGGAAGTGCTCACCGAAATCCTTCGGGAGAAGCCTGGTACACTCTGGCGCAAAATGCAGGAAACGATGTCCATCTGTATAAAGAATATGAAATTACCTATTATCGTCCGGAAAAAGTACCTACAACACCGGAAGAGAAGGAAAAATACATCCGATGGGAAGACAATCAGGGTAACAGTGGTTATAAAGTGATGAATCAGTTTTACAGCCAACCTTATTTCCCACAATGGGTGAATGCCGATAAACTTACCTTCAAAGGAACCTGCCTTCCACAAAACGGAATTGATGAAAGCGGCCAAGGCAACTATTTTGTATTATATAAATTTCAGTATGGATACGCTGACAATGCAATGAACACAGAAACAGAAGCAGCTATTGACATTGACTGGGCTGTAGATGCACAGGGAAATCCCGCTCATCTTCCTGGGGTAGATTTCATAAAAATATATACAGGTATCAACCAGGAAAATGGATGGATAGGAGAGTGCTCTACAGAAATATCAGGCGTAGAGGATTTACATTTGCTGAAAGAAGAAATCAGATCACTTTATTAATACTAATCACAACACAATAAAATGAAAACAAAACCAATTAATCTTTGGAATATTGCTTTACTCTCACTTTTGATATGTACCTCTTGTAATGACCTTAATGATCCCACTCAAGAGGGTAATATAATTGAAGACTCTACGCCAACTCCTCCAATGGCTGCAAAAGGGTTTTTCGTAGCCAATGAAGACTGGTTTGGACATGACGAGGGAACAGTCAATTATTTTCTGAAAAATGGAGATAATTACGACATCACTTATCGTGCTTACCGCAATGCCAACGAAGGAGAAACACTCGGTACAACTACCGAATTTGGTACGATATGGGGAGACTGCATTTATCTCATATCCAAACAAGGTACTCGCATGGTGGTAGCCGATGCTACGACCTTAAAAAAGAAAGTTTCCATTACAGATTTGCAGGGAGATGGACGTTATTTTATCGGAATAGATGATCAAAAAGGCTACGTCAGCACAAGCAACGGTATCATAGTATTTGATATTGCCCAACTAAAAACAGGTAATGCCATAGAAGGAATAACCGGGGAAATAGGAAATATGTGTTATGCCAATGGTAAAGTATTTGCTGTATCTTCCAGAAAGATATATGTAATTGATGCTCATACAGATCAGTTAATCCATACAATAGAAGGTTCTTTCAACTCAATTACCCAAAGTAAAGATGGTACAATATGGGGAGGCGGTTCCGACAAGCTGATGAAGATAAATCCTGAAACATTGGAAACTACAGAGATAGACTATCCTGATGGACAAAAAATGAGTAATGTATGGGGCGCTTGGAATGCCGGAAGTTTTTGTGCAAGCACACAGAAAAATGTACTCTACTGGGCAAGTGGAGGTGGTATGTTTGGAGGTTCCAAAAGTATTGTCCAATATAATATTGATACAAATACAGCTAACACTAATTTCTATAAGTTGGGAATAAGTGATGAAGGACAGCAGCTTTGTTTTTATGGAGCTGGATTACGTGTAGATCCCCTTACCGACGAACTGATTCTCACGGTTTGTCATGACGGATGGGGAAGCAGTTATTTATATAACTGGATTTACAAAATCAATAATGAAGGACAAGAAATTACTCATTTCGGACTAAAGGGAAACAACGGCACAGCAGGAGAAGGAGAATGGTATTATTGGTTCCCGGCAATTCCTTTCTTCGAAGACGCCAACAAGCCCCAAATTTTGTTGAATCAGATATCATTAGCACCAGGAGAAACAAAAACCATCAACCTCAACGATAAAGTTGTAGACTACGATAACATACAATCTACTATCCAAAAATCTGTAGAATTTGCCAATGAAGATTTATTCAGCAAAATAAACCTTGAAAATGGGATATTGACGATTACAGCAGGAAATACGACTGGGGAAACTACATGTACTATCGATGTAATATCAAACGGAGTACGTATAACCAAAACAATCCAGGCTATTATTACTGCAAATAGCAAAGTTCAATAATCAATATCTATTTGTAAATAAAGATCCGTATAAATGATATACCAGTCAATTTATACGGATCTTTTAGTTTAAATACTCTATAAACAAAAGACAAAAGAAGTACTAAAACATCCATAATCTGAGTGTTATTAACCTGATACCCAATTGTTACTACAAACGGATATTCCAACAAACCACCCCACAATAAACCGACGTTAAATGTGTTAAAATAAAGCGTAAATTGTAATTATTCCAATTTATATCTCTATCTTTGCAGCCGAAAAGAAAAAGTGGAAAGATTTGAGTAGCTTGCAACCACGCAAAAAAATGCTAAAATACATAGTGCTTCCTTGCAGATAACACTTCTACTCTTGTCCGTACACGGATAATATTAATCATTAATTACTTAATTATTAAAAACATGGGATACTTATTCACATCTGAATCTGTGTCTGAAGGACACCCTGACAAAGTAGCGGATCAGATTTCTGATGCCGTACTCGACAAATTGCTGGCTTACGATCCTAACTCAAAAGTAGCTTGCGAAACATTGGTTACTACCGGACAGGTAGTTTTGGCAGGAGAAGTGAAAACCAAAGCGTATATCGACCTGCAACGTGTAGCACGCGAAGTCATCAACAAAATAGGATATACCAAGAGTGAATACATGTTCGAAGGAAACTCTTGCGGTGTATTCTCGGCTATCCACGAACAAAGTCCTGACATCAACCGAGGAGTAGAACGCGAAGACCCGATGAATCAGGGTGCAGGCGACCAGGGAATGATGTTTGGCTACGCAACCAAAGAAACAGAAAACTATATGCCACTGTCTCTCGACTTGGCACATAAAGTACTGATGGTACTGGCAGAAATCCGCCGTGAAGGCAAGGTTATGACTTATCTTCGTCCGGATGCAAAGAGCCAGGTAACCATTGAATATGACGACAATCGCCGTCCGGTTCGTATCGATACTATCGTAGTTTCTACTCAGCACGACGAATTTGTACAGCCTGCCGACGACTCTAAAGAAGCACAGTTGAAAGCAGACGAAGAAATGCTGGCACAAATCCGCAAGGATGTCATCGAAATCCTGATGCCTCGTGTCATTGCAGAAATTCATAATCCGGAAGTATTGGCATTGTTCAATGACCAGATTACTTACCACGTAAACCCAACCGGTAAATTTGTAATCGGTGGCCCACATGGAGATACCGGACTGACTGGACGTAAAATCATTGTCGACACTTACGGAGGTGCCGGCGCTCATGGCGGTGGTGCTTTCTCTGGAAAAGATCCAAGCAAAGTAGACCGTAGTGCAGCTTATGCAGCACGTCACATTGCCAAAAACCTGGTAGCTGCCGGAGTAGCCGATGAAATATTGGTACAGGTTTCATATGCTATCGGAGTAGCTCGTCCGATTAATATCTATGTCAATACATACGGACGCAGCAATGTAGCTATGACCGACGGTGAAATTGCCAAGAAAGTTGACGAAATATTCGACATGCGCCCACGTGCCATCGAAGAGCGCCTGAAACTGCGTAATCCTATTTATAGCGAAACTGCAGCATACGGCCACATGGGACGTGAACCTAAAGTTGTAACCAAATACTTTGAATCTGCCTACGAAGGTAACAAAGAAGTAGAAGTAGAACTGTTTACTTGGGAAAAACTTGACTACGTAGACAAAGTTAAACAAGCTTTTGGACTCTAATCCTTTTCAATAAAAGAATAAAATAAAGAATGAGTTATAAATTTATTTCTCATTCTTTATTTTTTATTTCCCGTATTGTATTCCTCGTTTATGAATGATATAAAAAATGTATGCGTCTATAGTGCTTCCAGTACTAAAATCGCTCCGATTTATTTTGAAGCAGCACAAGAATTAGGTAAACTACTTGCCCGTCAGCGTATCAATTTAATCAATGGTGCCGGATGTTTAGGCTTGATGTGTAGTATCAGCGATGCCGCACTGGCTGCCGGAGGAACAGTGACGGGAGTTATACCTCATTTTATGGTAGAACAAGGATGGCACCATAAAGGGCTTACCAAACTGATAGAGACCGAAAGCATGCACGAACGCAAAAAAATCATGGCCGATCTTTCGGACGGTGTCATTGCACTGCCGGGAGGTTGCGGAACACTGGAAGAATTGCTTGAAATCATTACCTGGAAACAACTTGGACTATACTTGAAACCGATTGTCATTCTTAATATAAACGGATTCTACAATCCGTTACTTGAAATGCTGGAGCATGCTATAGAAGAAAATTTCATGCGCCGGGAACATGGACACATCTGGCAGGTAGCTACAACTCCACAAGAAGCCCTCAATTTATTATACTCTACTCCTTTGTGGAGCAAAGATATTCGTAAATTTGCAGCAATATGAACGGAGAACCCATACCTTACATGCTGCGTGCAGACTGGTTTATCACCTGCATTGTACTGCTTTGCTTTTTTCTCGGTACATTTGTACTGAAAGACGGCAAGAAATATCTGCTCTTCAGAATCAAGAAATTATTTCAAGGAGGACGGAAAAACAATCAAACAACAATTGTAGCAAACGCATACTTTCATCATAGTATTGTTTTAAACTGCATCACCTATATTTTAGGAGGATTATGCCTGTATGATTACTTTGCAGATCACTCTTCCTATCTTTTCACTCATATACCACATGGGCTTCTTTTAACGATCTACATTTTTACGGTCGTTTTATTTATATTGCTGAAATATGCCTTATATTCTTTCATTAACTGGATTTTTTTCGAGAAAGAGCAAAACAAAGTATGGATAGAAACATATTTTGACGTAATAATTTTAGGAGGGCTATTATTATTTCCGGTGGTACTATTGATTATTTATTTTGACCTGAATTTTGCCACAACAAAAGTTTTCATACTATTTATTCTTATTTTTACTAAAATATTGCTATTTTATAAGTGTATTAGAAACTTTTTCAAACAAATTCATGGTATTCTACATTTGATTCTGTATTTTTGCGCTCTCGAATTAGCACCCTCTTTCTTGTTATGGGAAGGAATAAATTATACTAATCATTTTTTATTTTTAAACTTTTAGAAAATTGAAGATAAAGAAAATTCTGGTTTCTCAGCCTAAACCCACATCAGAAAAGTCACCCTATTTTGACATTGCTGAGAAGTACGGCGTGGAGATAGTTTTCCGTCCGTTTATAAAAGTTGAGAGTCTGTCGGCAAAAGAATTCAGACAACAAAAAATATCAATTTTAGATCATACAGCAGTCGTATTTACATCACGTCATGCTATTGATCATTTTTTCAATCTTTGTACTGAGTTGCGCGTCACAATTCCTGAGACAATGAAATACTTCTGTACTTCAGAAACAATTGCATTGTACATACAGAAATACGTACAGTATCGCAAACGTAAAGTATTCTTTGGAGCAACCGGTAAGTTTGCTGATTTGATACCACAAATCGTCAAACATAACACAGAAAAGTATTTTATCCCAATGTCTGACGTGCACAACGATGAAGTAAAAGACTTATTGGACAAACATAAAATACAACATACAGAAGGCGTTATGTACCGTACGGTAAGCAACGACTTTACTCCTGAGGAAAAGTTCGACTATGACATGCTGATATTCTTCAGTCCGGCCGGTATCCAGTCGCTGATGAAGAATTTCCCGAACTTTGAACAGAAGGACATTGCCATTGGTAGTTTTGGACCTACTACAGCTAAAGCTGTAAAAGATGCAGGATTACGTCTCGACTTAGAAGCTCCTACAAGTGTAGCACCTTCTATGCCTGCAGCATTGGACATGTTCATTGGCGAGCATAACAAGTAATTCATTTGAATATCATTGTCCTGAACATAATAAAAAGTCTGCAACTGCGCTGAGAAACGCAATTTAAGTTTATCTTTGTAGACAGTTATTATGTTCAGGACTATTTTTATATAATTCCCATCATGGCAGAAACAGAAAAACAGACTTTACGAAAAGCAGAACGTTTAAACAGCCGGATTCTTATTGAACGGTTGTTTTCCGGTGGCGGAAAATCATTCCCTGCCTTTCCGCTACGTATTGTCTATATGCCTGTTGAAAAAGAAAATCTGCCTGTTGTGTCTATTCTTATCAGCGTACCTAAAAAACGTTTTAAACGGGCAGTCAAACGCAATCGTGTGAAACGTCAGATAAGGGAAGCCTACCGCAAACATCGGCAAATTCTGACCGACTCTCTGGCTGCTTCCGGCAAAAAGGCTATCATAGCCTTTATTTGGTTGGATAATGAACTTCATTCTTCCAATGAAGTAGAAGCAAAAGTAAAGAAACTTCTGACGCTTACTACAGAGCATTTCTCATGAGAAAACTGATTACGTATCTGCTTTTACTTCCCATTTATTTCTACCGGAACTGTATTTCTCCTTTCACGCCTCCTTCATGCCGGTTCACCCCAACGTGTTCACAGTATGCCATTGAAGCACTTCAGAAACACGGACCGATAAAAGGATTATATCTCACCATACGCCGTCTCCTGCGCTGTCATCCATGGGGAGGCTCAGGATATGACCCTGTACCGTAATAATCACCAGACTATGCTGCTCGATATCCATACCCACCGGTTGCCTTCCTCTGCATCATCAGCTATTCTCAGCTGTTCCATGTGGAACACACCAATACCCAATGAAACTGTATTCCTATCGGCAGGTATTCATCCGTGGTATGTATCTGAAGCGGATTATAAAGACCAATTGGAATGGGTTCGTACAATGGCTGCAACTGACATAAGGACTATTGCCATCGGCGAAGCCGGATTGGATAAATTGTGTCAAACTCCCTTTGAACTTCAGCTAAAGGTATTCCGTGAAATTATTTCCATATCCGAACATTACCGGCTTCCACTTATTCTACATGCCGTTAAAACCACAAACGAACTAATCGCATTAAAAAAAGAATACTGCCCACATAATGCGTGGATTATCCATGGTTTCAGAGGGAAAAGAGAACTGGCACAGAGTCTTGTCCGACAAGGATTTTATCTTTCTTTCGGAAGTAAGTATAATCACGAAGCCTTACAAAGTATCCCCAACGACCGAATTCTGATCGAAACAGATGAAGATGAACAGTCCGTACACAGTCTTTATCAGGAAGCCGCATCTTTACTCCATACCGCTGAAGAAGAGCTCAAAGATAGGGTTCAGACAACGATTAACCAGCTCTTTTTTAGTCGATAAAAGTTGGTTATTCAGAGAAAGAGTCGTACTTTTGTCTTTTACAAGAATCTAACAAATATTTAAACCAAAGAATATCATTCGATGAATTTTGTAGAAGAATTAAGATGGCGCGGAATGGTACATACCATGATGCCCGGTACAGAAGAGTTACTGGAAAAAGAAATGGTTACAGCTTACGTAGGTATTGACCCAACAGCCGATTCATTGCACATCGGCCACTTGGTAAGCGTAATGATTCTGAAGCATTTCCAGCGTTGCGGACACAAACCGCTGGCTCTGGTAGGCGGTGCAACAGGTATGATTGGAGACCCTTCAGGAAAATCACAGGAACGTAACCTGCTGAACGAAGAAACACTGCGCCACAACCAGGAGTGTATCAAGAAACAGTTGAGCAAATTTCTCGACTTCGAGTCGGATGCTCCTAACCGTGCAGAATTGGTCAACAACTACGACTGGATGAAAGATTTCACCTTCCTCGATTTTGCCCGTACTGTAGGAAAGCACATCACTGTAAACTACATGATGGCAAAAGACTCTGTACAGAAACGTTTGAACGGTGAAGCACGCGACGGTCTTTCATTTACCGAATTTACTTATCAGCTTTTACAAGGATACGACTTCCTGCATTTGTACGAAACCAAGAACTGTAAACTTCAGATGGGTGGTTCAGACCAGTGGGGAAACATTACTACCGGTGCCGAACTGATCCGTCGTACAAACGGGGGAGAGGTATTTGCATTGACTTGCCCGTTGATTACAAAGGCAGACGGAACTAAGTTCGGAAAAACTGAGTCGGGAAATGTATGGCTGGATCCACGCTATACTTCTCCATATAAATTCTATCAGTTCTGGCTGAATGTAAGCGACGAAGATGCAGAACGCTATATCAAAATCTTTACTTCTCTTACCAAAGAAGAAATTGATGCATTGATTGCTGAACACAAAGAAGCTCCGCATTTGCGTACATTGCAGAAACGTCTGGCAAAAGAAGTTACTATCATGGTACACTCTGAAGAAGACTACAATGCAGCGGTAGAAGCTTCGAATATCTTGTTCGGTAATGCTACTTCAGAAGCATTGAAAAAGCTGGATGAAGACACTCTGCTGTCTGTATTCGAAGGAGTACCTCAGTTTGAAGTAGCTAAGACTGACATCGAGGCTGGTATCAAGGCTGTAGACTTGTTTGCCGAAAAGACCAACATTTTCCCATCAAAAGGTGAAATGCGTAAAATGGCACAAGGTGGAGGTGTATCACTGAACAAAGAAAAGCTAACTGCTTTCGATCAGATGATTACCACAGCAGATCTGTTGGATGAGAAATATTTGCTTGTTCAGCGTGGTAAGAAAAACTACTACTTGATTATTGCTAAATAAACAGAAACCTGTTTATATCTTATAAATACCCCTTTGCAAGTCAAACATTTGCAGAGGGGTATTTTTATTTCATACACTATCCAATTAATAAAAAGAATGATGCCACTGCAAAAACACAACGATACGATTCGTATAGATGTATTTCTACAGCGGCATAACCACTCTATTCTTCATTAACCTTTATCTCACAAAAGAAAAATATCTATTTATATTCTTTCGTAGCTTTTACCTTATACTTTCTTAATTCGGAACGATACCAGTGCCAAATAAAGCAAACAAAGCAATAATACCGCCATTCCAGCTGTCAGACTAAATCCATCTGAAACGACTCCCATCAACAATGGAACCAGTGCTCCACCAGATACGCCCATGATCATTAAAGCAGAGATTTCACTATCGTATTCTGGTTTGTGTTGCAAGGCACAAGAAAACAGAATAGAAAATACATTAGCACAAAGCAAACCTACCAGTACAATCATTGTACAAAGCAACCATAAAGACTGAAATGATAGCAATCCAATAAATACCGGAATACTAAGCAACATGCTAAGCTTAAGGAAAGCACCGGAAGAAATTCTTACCAAAAGGAAAGTACCGACAAATGTACCGATAGTACGGGCAGAAAAGTAAAGACTAGTACCCAATCCAGCCTCATCCAAAGACAAGCCAACACGTTCCATCAACAGTTTAGGGATAGTAGTATTCAGTCCCACATCAATTCCGACTACGAATAAAATGCCCAGGAACAACATCAGGATATAACGGTCTTTAAATAACCCGATAGCTGAAGAAAAACTGGTTACATGTACCTCTTTTGATGCATTTTCGTGTACACATCCCAACAACCAAAGCATTGAAATCAATGTAACAATAGCATATACGGGAAATATCAGTTTCCAATCTCCCCATAAAGAAGCTGCTCCTCCGGCGATAAGCGGACCAAGGAAAGAAGAAACTGCTTTCAAAAATTGTCCTAATGTAAGCACACTGGCCAATGCATTCCCCGAAATCAGTCCAGCCACCATAGGGTTTAAGGTAACCTGCAGAATTGTATTGCCAATGCCCAACAAGGCAAAGGCAAACAAAACTACAGGAAAACTGTAACTACACATCGGCAAAATCATTGCTACAATGGTTATCAGCATAGCTGTAGCCACTGTATTTTTCTTGCCAATCTTACTCATCATCACTCCGGCTGGGATAGAGAAGACAGCAAACCAGAAGAATACCATCATCGGCAACAAATTGGTTAATGTTTCCGACAGAACAAAGTCCTTCTTCACATAGTTTGCTGCAATCCCTACCACATCCACAAATCCCATCACAAAAAAGCCAAATAAGATGGGAAATAACGTATTCTTAGATACGTATATAGGCGTTTTCATAGTAATGTCATTATTTAATATTGATCTTTAGGCTGACTGCCCATTTCTATCTGTAAATATCCTCCTTCTGTCAGTGCAGAGAACGGTATACGCGTTTCATGCAACGCTTCTCCATTCAATGTATATTGCTGTACATAAGGATTTTCTGCTGTATTGTTCTTTACTTCAATGACAAATTCCTTGCCTTTGTAGTATTGATTATTTAATTGAATGGTAATCTTATCGAACAAAGGAGCTCCCAAACCAACAGAGGGTTCAGAATCTGTCAATCCTTTTACATCAAAGAGTCCCATTGAAGAGATCACGTACCAAGCTCCCAACTGACCTTGATCCTCATCCTGACCATATCCATAGCCGTGAATACCTTCTGTTCCATAGAACTCGTTCAAGATAGCACGAACCCATTTCTGAGTGAGCGACGGACGACCTGCTTCATTGAACAACCATGAAATATGCAGACAAGGCTGGTTACCCTGATTATAAAGCGTCTGAAGTCCGGCAAAGGCTCCTACCTCAGTACCACCACTAAATATCTTCTTCTGCGACTGAGTAAAGATACTGTCCAAACGAGCAGTAAACACATCAGCTCCCACTTTTTCGACCAAAGACTTTGTATCATGAGGTACATAGAAAGTATACTGCCATGCATTTCCTTCTTGGAATCCTCTCCAAACCTGCATCGGATCGAAAGGTTCTATAAACTGACCATCAGCCTTCTTCGGGCGGATAAAGTTTGTAGAAGCATCATAAAGTCTTTCCCAACCCTTAGACAAACGCATCAATTCATTATAATTCTTCTCATCTCCATTTTCTTTTGCCCATTGAGCTACTGCCCAAGCACTGTACGAATACTCCAATGTATGAGAAGCAGAGAACATAAACGCCTCATCGGGGCCATTTCCTTCATCCAGATGAGGAACATAGCCATATTTTACAAACATCTCTGTATCGACTTTTCCAGCTCCTAAAGGACGGTTCTTTCCATCCAGTTCGTTCTTCAAGCAAGCTTCATAAGCCAGTTTTGTATCAAAATCACGTATACCGCATTGATAAGCTCCCGCAATTACCGTACTCAACAGATTAGTACCTACTCCTGATACATAACGGTTATTGGCTAAGCCATCGGCCAGCCATCCCGCATCTTTGTAAGCCTGCAAATGACTACTGATATAATCGGAAAGGTATTCCGGATAAGCCAATGCCCAAATCTGAGCCAAATTCCACTGGCCTCCCCAAATAGCATCGGTATTATACACATTGTGTACAGGCTTGTCTCCTTCCATTGGGAGCTGACCAATAGAGCCATTGTGATGCGGATAAGCACCATTCACATCGTTCACCAGTCCTCTTCCCAGCAACGCATGGTACAGACCGGTATAGAACTTAATTTTATTGTTCTTATCGGCTGTTTCCACACGTACTCGTCCTAAGTAGTTTTCCCATGTTTGGTGTGACTGTTCTTTTACTTCGTCGAACGACAGATTTTCAGCTTCTTTCTGCAAGTTGATTCGTGCATTTTCTACAGAAGTATACGATAAACCCACTTTTGCAGTCACTTGTACAGAATCTTTTACCTGATAAGTGAGATAAACACCAGCGCCTACACCTTTTGTTTCACGTACTCCCTGTTTTACATTATCACCATTGAATACACCAAAACCATCAGGCTGTTTGTCTACTACAGCAGAAAAATACAATGGCACTTGTGCTCCCGGCTGATATTTCTTTACATATTCGGGTTCAGTTATTACCCATCCCTCTATCCTTCCGTCTTCGGTATAAACGACAGAAGCATCTACTGCCGCTCCACTCTCTCCCTGACGGTTACCTATATCAAACAAAATATGATTTTCTCCACCTTTCGAGAAAGAAAAACGTTGAAAAGCGACACGAGGAGTTGCAGTAACCTCTGCCTTAATCTGATAATCTTTCAGTAGTACAGAATAATATCCAGGCTGTACAACTTCTGTATTACGGTCGAATGCCGAACGATATCCCTTCTTTACACTATCGGTAGGTAGTCCCGGTATTGTTTTCAACTCACCTTGAGTAGGCATCAAAACGATTCCTCCTACTTGGAATTCATGCAAGCATGGAAAACCTTCAATAGAAGTATCACGATAATCGTATCCCGTTGCTTCCCATCCGGAAGCATTTCCTAAAGAGCCATTGGTAGAAGGTCCCGGTTTAGCCATACCAAAAGGCATTGCACCTGGTGCAAAATGAAACCAACGGCAATGAGCCGTACCGATACGCGGCTCTACATATTGCGATAATTCTTCCTGAGAAGCTACCTGCTCTTTGCTTGTACTACAAGCTACGCCACCCAAAGCAAGTAATGCGACCGACAATGTCTGTATATATTTCTTCATATTCTATTTATTTTTATCCAACTCATTCAATGCATACCAATATGCTCCTAAAGCAATAGCACGATTTGCGCCCACATGAGACAAAAGTACACCAATCTTCTTATCGAAGCAGCAACGTATTTTCTTATCTGTACCCGGTATATCAAGTTCATAAGAATCGCTTTGAAGAAAAGCTTCCAATTCATTCGGATTCTCCAGACAATACGGAATTGATGAAAGTCTATTAAACTCTGTACCGTCTTTCATACTGATTTTTCCTTTCAATTCGTCCATCAGTGCCGGCAGAATATACTTCGCTGCACCAGCCAGTCCTCCCCCTATCACGACCAGCCCGTCTATCAGTGACAAAGCTGTAGCAATGGCATCACCAGCCATAGTTCCCAACTCAGAGAAAGCTGCTATGGCTGCTTCTCTGTTACCAGGACATACCCCTTCGGCAATATCAAATACATCTTTAGGGGTCAATTCTGAAGTATTACCAGATAGTTCATTATATACTCTGGGAACAGCTCGTTTGCTTACACTTTCCTCTACGATGTACGAAGGATACTTCTTATTGCGCAAGCACCAGATGTGTCCACCAGTCTGATTGTCTCCAAACAATAATTCCTGGTTAATAACAATTCCACATCCGAATCCGGTACCAAACGTAATACCGATAAGATTATGATAGCGTTTCGAGTTACCTGCCTTTTCCAGCAATGCGTTCACTTCCGGCAATGCTCCAGCCAAAGCCTCTCCATATGCAAAAAGATTACCGTCATTATTAATGAACACAGGAATACCGAAATGCTCCGACAAAAAAGGACCCAAGGGAACTCCCTTTCCACGGAAAGCCGGGAAGTTAGGCAAATTTCCGATAATACCAGCACGATAATCTGCCGGACCGGGAAAGGCAAAACTGATAGCAACAGGAGATTCGGAAAGCAAAGCCTTTACTTCCTCGAAACCTTTCAACAGAGTTTGAAGACATATCTGAATGTCATCCACCTCCGACGGATATGTAATAGGGGATACTATCTCCTTTCCGTCCTGAATGGCAGAGAAAACCAGATTGGTTCCCCCTGCATCCAATGTCATTACAATTCGTTTTTCCGTCTTCATAATCTTATGCATTAAAGCGTACAAATGCCTTGATGGTACCACATTCCTTACCTTCTGAAGCACCGTAAGGGCGGATAGTATATTCACCTACCGAAGCCGGTATTATAAATGTTTCAGCATAATGTACTACAAATGGTTCAAATGCATTTGTCGGACTTTCTACAATCAATTCTTCGCCTTCGATTACGTTCAATACATTCACACCGCCATTTGTATGATGAGCAACTTTACCAGTAAACCAGTGTCTGCGTGTTTCGATAAATTCATTTTCATGCAAACCTGTACGTTCTTCTCTCCAGCCTTCTCCAGAACCCATCGGTTCTACATGGTTGATAAGGTGTTCGCGAGTAAATTCTGTCTGACGTTCCCACTGAATTACTTTTGAACCATGACCAATATTGATAGGACGAGGACGACCATCCAATCCTAAACGGCCCCAGTCCCACAACTTAAATGTAAAGATATTCGGAGTAGAACTGATTTCCAATACCATTGCACCTGCTCCGGAGCAGTGAATAGTACCACCAGGAATCAAATAATGGTCATGTTTCTTAGCCGGCCACTGATTTACATATTTATTTGCATCAAAAGCTTTTCCTGTCTGCTGCGATTCATTCAAAGCATCAATCATTTCATCCGGATTTACACCTGTCTTCAAGCCGAGGAATACAGTAGCACCTTCTTCTGCATCCAACAAATAGTAACTTTCGTCCTGAGTATAGTAGATACCGAATGTATCACGGATATATTGTGTAGTAGGATGTACCTGCAAACTCAAGTTGCCTCCCTGCATCGTATCGAGGAAGTCGAAACGGATAGGGAAGTCCTGACCAAAGCGAGCTTCTACCGGTCCACCCAACAGATTTCTTGTCTGATAGAATACCAAGTTGTTTGCAGGCATTTCAAACAATTCACCTTGTACCTGAAGATTCAAGCTGTTTTCCTCAGGAACACAGTCGAAACACCATCCGAAATTTGCTCTCGAACGATCCAAATCGCACACTTCCTTCATCCACTGTCCACCCCAAGGTGCCGGATCGAAAAATGGTACTACACGGAACGGACGATGTGCTGTTTTTTCAAGACCTTTACGCAAAGTTTCTCCTTCAATCATCTTAGGTTGTCCGCTGATAGTTGTATCCAACCAATAGTCGGCTACCGGCAACAAGGTCTTTTTCAAGTTGTCACAAACTATCCAGTCTACAAAATAACCTCTCTTGTATTGATAAGAAGGAGCTTCTTCACTATTATGTACACCCAAACCGTTAATTTCATGACGGCGTGCACGCAACTGGATTTCCCAACGAGGCATATCGGCATATACCAATACATCTGCCGGACATACAGTAGCTGCTCCATGTCCATATACTAATACCAGACCTTTTGCGTCGGCAATCTGTTTTTGTGCAGCCTTTACCTTATCCTGATCCAAAAAGTCGGCATACGAGAAATGAGCACGGAAACCAAACAAACAGTCGTCTGTAATATTCGGCTGCAACATCGGCTTCAATTCTTCTTCCGATTTAAACAAATCTTTTGTGTGAATAGTCAAAGCCGGTTTCAGCAAAGCAAATCCAGCTTCCAATTCTTCGTGATGAACTCCATGGTAACATTCTACCACACATACACAAGTACCCTGCTGTGCTTTCTGCTGGATACAATGCATCAGTTCTTCACTAATATTCTCCCATCCTTTCCACAAATTACCGTTTACTGCGGTAAAAGGATGTTTATCGTAATTACTTGCTCTCATGACAACTATATATTTTAAATTTTAGACAAAAGTACAGCAATTCTTACGGAACATTCCTTACCTTTGTTGTGAATTGATTGTACAATCTTACTATTTTAGATAGTGATGAAAATAAAAGAAGGATTCAGAGGCGAACGTGTACTTTCCCTGCCAGAAGATTTGCTGTCTACTTACAGTAAAGATCCTCTGATAGGAAACTTATATCTTAGAAGGATAGGTTTCTTCCCGCACGTGAAATATCATTATATTCAGAAAAATAACGGATGTGATTATGCCATGCTGATTTACTGTACTGCCGGAGAAGGATGGTATCAGATACATGGAAAGACCTATACAGTAAAACAAAATGAATATATCATTATTCCTCCCGGAAGCCCTTATGCATTCGGGGCTAATAATGATAATCCATGGACTATCTATTGGATTCATTTCCGTGGAAAATTATGCGCTAACTTTCTTCCCTCTTTTCCCAATCCTCAGCCCATTCAGCCTGGAAATTCTTCAAGAATGCAAGAACGTTTAGACCTATTCGAAGAGATCTATCAATGTTTCTCCATGGGATATATCAAAGAATACATGGTATATACTTCCCTCAGTCTATACCGTTTCTTAGGCTCTTTCATTTATTTGGAACCTTATCGGTATATCAATGTAGCGGCAGGTAACAAAGACAGCTCACTGGCTTCTAAAGCTATTCATTATATGCAGGAAAATATACATCATAATATGACCCTCAAGCAGTTGGCCAGTAACTTCAAATACTCTCCCTCACACTTTTCTGCATTGTTTCAGAAAGAAACGGGAGTATCACCAATCAATTACTTCATCTGCCTAAAAATACAGAAAGCCTGCCAATACATTGAACTGACCGATATGAAAATAAACGAAGTGGCTATTCAACTAGGATTTGAAGAAACCGCCTATTTCTCACGAGTATTTACCAAAGTAATGGGAATATCTCCTTCGGAATACCGCAAGAAAGAAACAAACCGGAAATAAAGCAGTTATCAAATATAAAAAAGAATCCCGGAGTACTCTTTAAGAGACTCCGGGATTTTTCTCTTTGGTAAAGAGAATATAAAAGACTCTCTCTACACAATCTATCCCTTAGAACAACACAGCTTACTTAATTACAATCTGATGAGTAACCGGTGTCATAATGAAAGTAAATTCATAATCACCATAAGGCAATCTATACTCTTCTCTTGGCAATTCTCCCCAACTGTCTACACATCCCAGTCCCATCTGAGCTTTATCAATCAGTAGGTTCACCAAATCAGCCTCTTCCACCTCATTGGAATGTTTCTGTTCTTTTACCCAACCGGAATCCAATGAATCAATAGTATAATGTAGAGCCGATGCAGAGAAAGGAGCTTCGGACACGAAGCATAATCCGTTACCCGCAGCATTCGTCTGTTTCCACCAACGTATATCCGACTTCGTTCCATTTTCCTGTGGACGGATATAAGCATAGAACTGATCTTTTACCAATTGATTATAGATACCTAAATCGGCACTACTCTTACGATCTACATAATTCTCTACCGGACCACGTCCATAATAAGCAATTTTATCGAACGCTTTAGGCATCACCAATTGCATACCAAAACGGAATAAATTGGAAACATCAGCATTTTTGTCTGCTGTCATTTTCTGTACCACTTTTACCGCACCCTTATTATTAATGAAATAAGTCAAGTGTAATTCAGCAGAAACTTTTTCCATTTCATATTCAGCAGAAACTACAGCTATACCTTCTTTCATTTCTCCTTTCAAAGACAACAGTTTCATACCTGGATTTTTCCATGCTACATATTTCTGCTGAAGCATGGCTCCAAAATCATTATCAGTCGGAGCACGCCAAAAATTTGGTGTCAATGCCTCTCCATCTTTTATCATATTCACTCCATTCACCTCATACTTATCCATATATCCATTTTGTTTGTTAAACTGGATATTGAAATGAGTACCTTCTACCACCATCCGATTTTGATTCTCATTCTTTATACAAGGAACAACAACAGCTTGATTGCTTTCTTCAACATTCTTCAACTCCATAGAAGGTGCCTGATATTCGGTCAAAGCCAACTGAGCTTTTGCGACCACATGACCGGCAGGTATCAATCCTTCCCGATTCTTCTGAAGATATTTCACATTCAGCAACCATTCCCCTTTTGTATCAGTCTGTCCAAGGTCAAGTTTCAGTACAGAAGTTGTTCTCGGAGCGACCTTCAGTTCTTCCACTCTTCCGCTACGCATTACTTGCCCGTCTTTCAACACTTGCCATTCCAAAGCATAAGCAGACAAATCACGGAAAAAGTTTTCATTGTACACATTGATTTCTCCTTTCGAGAGATCGCGAGCGGTAGTCCAAATATTCTGATAAAAATACCCCACCTCATACATATGCGGATTAGGTTTACGGTCCGGACTAATCAATCCATTATCACAGAAATTATTGTCGCTTGCATCAAAACGGTTGAAATCACCTCCATATGCATAAATCATCTTTCCGTTTTTACCGGTCCATCGACACGACTGATCCACGAAGTCCCAGATAAATCCTCCCTGCAACTTCGGATACTTACGAAACAAATCCCAATACTCCTTAAATCCTCCCTGAGAGTTACCCATAGCATGAGCATATTCACACTGAATCAACGGCTTCTGATACTGATTATCTGTTGCATATTCTTCACACCATTTATAACGAGCATACATCGGACAATAAATATCAGTCTTTCCCGATGTTCCAGCCTGTTCATATTGTACCATACGGCTCGGATCTTCAGCCTTAATCCAATCGTAAGCAGCTTCAAAATTCGGGCCATATCCAGCTTCATTACCCAATGACCAGAAAATAATACTTGGATGATTGAAACCACGCTGTACATTACGCTGATTACGTTCCAGATGTGCTTTTTTATAAGAAGGATTCTTGGCTAATGTCAACTCGTCATATCCCATTCCGTGTGATTCTATATTCGCCTCAGCAACTACATAAATACCGTATTTATCACACAAATCATACCAAAAATTATCATCCGGATAGTGACAGGTACGTACTGCATTCAAATTGAACATCTTCATAATCTGTATATCCTGAATCATACGCTCACGAGAAACATGATATCCTCCATCCGGATCCATCTCATGACGATCTGCACCTTTAATAAGAATAGGCTGACCATTTACCAGCAACTGTGCATTTTTCATCTCTATTTTGCGGAAACCGACTTTTACAGGAACCACTTCATTGATTGTATTTCCATTTTTCAAGGTAGCACGCAGCGTATACAGATAAGGTGTTTCTACAGTCCATTTATGTGGATTTTTCAAACCGATGGTAGCAGCAAGTTTACCAGCACCTTTGGTATATGCTGTAGCTACTACTTTATTCTCTGCATCCAGAAGTTCTAATGTAACATCAGAATTACCTCTCAACTGTAAACGAACATCCAATGAACCATCCTTGTATTCACTATCCAAATCGGGAGTAACCCTAATATCTTCAATATGATTCTTGTTTCGTGCATACAAATAGCAATCGCGTGCTACACCAGTATAGCGGAAAAAATCCTGATCTTCCAAATAACTTCCATCACACCAACGAAAGACCTGAAAGGCTATAACATTTTTCTGTCCCGGTTTCAGATACGGAGTCAGATTAAACTCGGCCTCCAGTTTGCTATCTTCACTGTAACCAACATATTTTCCGTTTACCCACAAATACATATTCGAACTTACCGCTCCGAAATGGGCCATAATTTCCTTTCCTTTCCAATCTGCAGGTACTGTAATCTCCCGGCGATAAGATCCCACATGATTGCCTTCTACCGGCACATAAGGTGAATTATTAGTATACTGATTTCGCCAGGCATATCCTATATTTACATAAATAGGATCTCCATATCCGTTCAATTCCCATACAGCTGGTACCTGTAGCTGGTCCCATCCCTTATCATTAAAATCTACTTTCCAGAAATCAGTAGGACGAGCATCTGCATTCTTTACCCAAAAGAACTTCCAGAGTCCGTTCAATGTCATAAAATTATCTGATTTCTCTTTTAAGCCTTCAGTAGCCAATTCAGTGTTTTCATATGCAAAAAAGTTAGTGTGCATGGGTACACGATTTACCGCATTCACCTCCGGATCTTGCCATTCCTTAAATGTCTGTGCATGGGATACAAGTGCACAAGCTCCCCAGATGCCTAATAGAATTTGTCTTTTCATAATAAATTTAAGTTAGTAATAGATATTTCCACACAAAAATAATGATTTCCCTTTACATAGTCTTTTCTTTAATTATAATTAGATTCAATATTTATGCCATTCCTACTCGTATAAACTACAAGAAGTATGGAATAAATTACTAGTAGATTATTCCAATTTACCACACTTATCTCTATTGATATCCCAAAGTGTATCTACCTAAAGATAATCTCAAGAATACGAGAAAATACTTCAATACTTAGCTACCCGTGTAATGATGTTTATTCCAGTAAATCTTTCTTGTCAATAAACAGTAAACGATTCTGATTGTCAAGTAGAATAAGCTGTGTATCAGTCATCATACCCTGCTTCCATCCTACCGACAGAGAGGAAATCGGCATACCCAGTTTATGAATCAGTCTAAAATCATTCTGCCGATACACACAAACATAGTCTTCTAATTCTACACAAGGAAAATAAAGAGAATCTTGTGAATACTCCTTATAGATATGCAAATCCTTATCTACCAAATATAACCTTCCCTTCTCTGTAAATACCGGATAATGAGCACCATCATACTCTACAGGAAGTAAGGCATCCGACAAAGAATCTTCTGCATATACAGTATAATGTATCATACCTTCCAGCTTACCATACTTTTCGATATCCCATCGTGTCAGATTCAACACAGAATCTTCTACATTCCGATAAGCCAGTCCCTCCGACAATATCATACAAGTCTTATCTTCAGCATGGATACAGTCTAATACACGATCCTTCTTTTCCGGAAAATAGTGCCAATATAATTGTTTCCCTGTAGTAGCATCGAAACCCGCCACAAAAGCCCTTCCCGACTTTACCTTCTGATTCCCATACTTAATACCGTATCCCGTATTGACAAGATGCAGTGTATTTCCTTCTTTTTCGAGATAAGATGAAGAAGCAGTCTTGTTCGGTAATTCATATACCCACCTTGGGTTCATTTGTCTGTCCAGACACACCATTCTATTCCGGTCAGCCATATAAAAACAAGAATCAGTCTGCACCACATTGGATACCAGTCCTGATATGACTTGTGCACTGGTAGAAGGGACACAATAGGGTACAGAAACAGGAGCACCCGGTGATACGGCTCCTCCAACCACTCCACCTACTGCACCTGCTACCACTCCAAGCATCACCATGCCTGCAATTGTCTTTGTATCTATAATCCCTGTTTTCGCTTCGTATGTAGTGTATTGCCCTGTCAGCAAATTCAACCGTTCTATATCATCTCCCACAATTAACAGTTCTGCTGGTGCAAGCGGATAAATTTGACTCCATCCAAACTTACGTCCTATCTTAGCCTCCCACAATCGCTTTCCATCCTCCATTCGTATGGCCTTCAACTTCAACTGGTTATTTCCATATCCCAATATAATACCTAATGAATCGTTTATATAAACAGGAGACAAAGTCGTCTTCCATATAGGTTTCATAGTCAACGTATCCAATAACGAAAGACTGACAAACCGACTCTTCAGAATTCCTTTTCGAGTATAACGCACATACGTATAAGGAAAATCCATCTTTTCCTCGCATTGTTTATGCATTGTATTCAAATCATACAAAGCAAACTGCCCTTTATTTTTGAGCGATTTCGGATACTTGTCCCAATCGGGAGAAGTAATCAGCAACTTCTTCCCATCAGGCGAAAGAGTAAACGATTCGATATAGCGATGGAAAGAAAAAGCTGCTGCCTTCAGTTCCGTTCCATCTGATTTCACACCTACCGATACAGTATCACACTGGGCATACAAGGTCGTAATACTTCCCCAAAGCCACAAAAGAAGCAATATAGAATATTTCATAAGTAATTAGATTAAAAATAGATACAGTCGGGAGAAGGTTAAAACAGATATGTACCACCTCCAAACTGTATCAGTTATAACTTAGGTTTATTGAGGTAAAGTGACTGGGAATAAATCATTAGGACGATGTTCCCGACGAATAATATCCTTCATACGTTCTACCAAATCAGGATGTTGTGCTGCCACATCATGGTCTTCATGGATATCCTCAGCCAAATTATACAGATAAGGAGTACCTTGCTTCACCACCAGTTTCCAGTCTCCCATACGTACTCCAATCTGGTCTGTTTCATGAAATTCCCAATACAGAAAATCATGCTGTTTCTGGTTATTATTGTTTCCCAGCAGAGCAGGAGCGAAAGAAATACCGTCGAAACAATCATCTTCTAACTTCTTATTCAGATATTTTTTAGGGAATTTTTTATCACCTATCAGTTCGCAGAAGGTAGGCATTACATCGTAAAAAGCCAACTGATGATCATTGACTACACCTGCCGGAACATGTCCCGGCCATCGCACAATAAATGGTACGCGAATTCCTCCTTCATGACACTGTCGCTTCAGTCCACGCAACTTTCCGTCTCTTCCAAAGAATTCCGGATCGGCTCCTCCTTCTTCGTGAGGTCCGTTATCGCTACTGAATATAACCAGAGTATTCTCGTCCAAACCCTTTTCTTTCAGCTTTGCCAAAATCTCTCCTACATATGCGTCAAGACGTGTAATCATACCAGCAAACTCGGCATGTGTATGTACTACCGGATTATAGCGAGAACCTTCACTTCCTCCCCAAGTCTTGTCTTCAAAGAATTTTTCCTTATAGTGCTTCAAAATAGAATCATTAGGCTGTGCCAACTCTGCATGAGGAAGTGTATAGGTAAAGAATCCATAAAAAGGCTGTGTACCATCTTGCTTGTCGAGCCATTCCAAGGCTTCCCGGTGAATCATATCTGCCGAATATTGGGGACGTTTCTTATATTCGTCACCATACATCGGATACTGAATATTCTCATCCATCACCACCCGAATTGTAGCTGTATCTCCCTTCGACTTACTATAACGGTTCAGAAAGTTGGGATAATACAAATGTGCCTGAAACTGACAAATAAAGCCATAATACTCGTCTATTCCACGTTTGTCCGGAGTAGAACTGGAGCCTTCATATCCTCCAGCCCATTTGCCGAACATACCGGTTGTATAACCGTTTTTCTTCATGATTTCGGGCAAAATGATATGTCCTGGATCGTACGGTTCCTGCCCCACTAATGTATATTCATCGTTATTGCCATACTTCATCATAGGTACATCTTTCCAGTATTCTCTGTTTCCACGTACATGTCCGTGGCCGGAATGTTGGCCTGTCATCAGAGAAGCACGCGAAGGAGCACTCACTGGACTTCCGGCATAAGCTTGTGTAAAGCGCATACCTTCCTGAGCCATACGGTCTAAGTGAGGAGTAGAAATATACTTCTGTCCATAGCAACCTAAGTCGCCATAGCCCATGTCGTCACAAAGAATAAAAATAATATTGGGCTTAGAAGGTTTGTCGGCTGCATGAATACCTGGGAATGCAGCAGCCAAAACACCTGCACTTACAAATAAAGAACGATAATTCCACATCATACGATAGATTTAAGCATATTAACAAACAAATATGCCGGTTCTTCCTGCCACTATCAGCAAAGAAGAACCGGCATCAATCTTTTTTTATTTTCTATTACGATCTATGTCTTTCAACAACTCGTCGACAGCAGCTTTCAATTGTGTATCTTCTCCTTTGACAATGGTTTCAGGAGTATTCAATACATATACATCCGGCTCAAGTTGTGTATTTTCCAAATAACTGCCATCGGGCAAACGATAACCTACTACCGGTATACCAAATACCAGACTACGATCCTGCAAGGTAACCCAATTCACACTGGTCATTGTTCCCGGTACAGGTGCTCCGACAAGTTTACCCAATTTCTGGTGACTATACACCCAAGGGGTACCATGTGCATTGGAATAGTTGGCCTCACACTGCAGCATGATAGAAGGTTTATTCCAACGGCGACTCGGCATATCACAGGCTTCACGTCCACGTACTACCTGAGTAAAATATTTCTTACCGCTGAACAGTACTTCAATATCTTCGTGCAAACGGCCACCTCCATTGAAACGAGTATCAATTACAATGCCTTCGCAGTCGTTGTATTTACCCAAAATATCCGAATACACAGTACGGAAACTTTCATCGTCCATCGACTCGATATGTACATAACCCAAACGACCGTTCGACCATTTTTCTACATCTGCCGCACGCTGTTTCACCCAACGCTTGTAAAGCAAAGAAGAAAATGCGCCGTTAGAAATAGGTTTCACCACTTCTTCCCAACGCGATTTGGTTTGTGGATCATACAAAGAAACCAATACTTTCTTTCCACCCTTACCATTGAGCAACGGTGTATAATCCATACCTTCCTTGATTTCTTCTCCATCGATCTTTTCAATGATAACTCCAGCCTTTACCTTCGATGTACTACGGTCGAAAGGAGATTTCTCTACCACTTCTGCCACACGCAATCCGTTGCCTGTATAGCCCCAGTCGTACAGCAAGCCTAAATTAGCTGTTGCCTCACCAGGAAGAGAAGCTGAATAACGTCCACCGGTATGAGATACGTTCAGCTCACCCAGCCACTCGCTCAAAAGTTCGGCAAAGTCATAGTTATTGTTGATATGAGGCAGGAACTTACGATATGCAGCAGCCATAGCATCCCAATCTACTCCATGCATGTCGGTTCTGTAAAAACGTTCCTTTTCTTCCTTATATACATAATCGAACATATATTCACGTTCGGCAGCCAAGTCCATCTTCATCTGTGCCTTAAAAGAAATCGGCTTCAGTTTTTCGGATGCACTATCCATTTTTTTCATCGAACTACTGCTGATGATAAAGATATTCTTTCCGTCCTTATCAGTCTCCATAAAGGCAGCATCCGAATCCATCTTATGCAGCAGACTGGTATTACCTTTTCTTAATTCCAGTTTCCACATATCAAATCCTCCTTCGAAGGCAGACAGATAATACAGGTCTTCTCCATCTTTGGAAAGGATAGCCGATGCAAGACTTGAAGAGTTAGGAGTCAGGCGTACGATACGGTCTTCGATACCATCCAGTTCCACCACAACAGACTTCGGTTCTTCTTTCTTGTCATTCTCTTCTTTCTTATCTTTCTTCTTGTCCTTGTCTTCCTTCTTTTCTGCAGCTTTCTTCTGTTCGGCTTCCAGCTCTTTCTGCAATTCGTAATCCTCCTTGCTGAGACGGAACTTATCGTATGCATCCCGATTCATGAATACCATCATTACGTCATCCAGCGAACCCCATGAAGCATGGTTACGCATACCATAACGTTCGGTAGTAAAGAGTAAGGCATTTCCATCCATTGCCCACTTAGGAGAACCGCTGGTATACCCACTATTAGTAAGATTTACAATCTGACCTTTTCCATCAGCACTCACGATACCTACATCCGAATACGGGTCATGCTTGTTACCGATAAACTCCAAAGCAAACCATTTTCCATCCGGAGACCATGAATAGTCGAATGGATAAGAACGAGTATACCAAGTAGAACCGTCTGTTATCTGACGTACCTTTTTACTCTTCAGGTTTACCACCATCAAACGGGAACGGTCTTCAATAAAAGCCACTTCCTTACCGTCTGGAGAGAACTGAGGAGCGGTACGTTCCACCTTATCAGAAGGGAGCAATGCTTCTTCTTCAATCAGTGTTGCATTAGGGAAGTTTAGATCTTCTTCACGAGTAATTTTGGCAAGATACAGTCCTTTCTTTCCGCCTCGCTCACTACAGTAAACCAAAGTACGGTTATCTGCCCCGAAAGAAACTCCACTTTCCGCTTCCGGAGTATGTGTAATCTGTTTGGTAGTACCATATTCTACAGAAGTTACAAACACCTCTCCACGTACAATAAAGGCTACCTGCTTTCCATCGGGAGAAGGAGTAGCTGCAGTAATACCCCTTGTCATGTTCAACATCACCGGAATATCCTCATCATCACGGGTAACGTTGATTTTTACCTTCTGAGGTTTCGCTCCTGTTGCCTGTGTATAGATTTCACCATCGTATGTATAGCAAAGCATCCCATTTTCCGCAACCGACAGAAAGCGAACCGGATGTGTCTTGAAAGAAGTTACAGCCTGTACTTTCTCCGGAGTTTCCAAAGCGAACTGATATACATTGAACGAACCATTATTACGTTCGCTCAAAAAATATACATCTTTTCCGTTCGGTGCCAATACCGGTTCACGATCTTCGCCTGCACGTTTCGTCAGATTAGTATGAGAACCAGTCTTTACATCATATTTCCAGATATCACGTGTAACAGAAGAAGTATGATGCTTACGCCACTTGTCTTCGTATCCTTTACAATCCTGATACAAGAAGAAATCTCCAGTCGAAGCAAAAGAAACCATTTCGGCAGGTGTACCCAATACTTGCTGTACAGCTCCTCCTGCGACAGGTACCTTATAAAGCTCTGTCATTGCCGAAGTAGGAAATAAAGCACTCGTTGCCGGATCCTGAATAGAAGCCGAAAACAATATATACTTACCGTCAGGAGTAAATGAAGACGGAGTTTCAGCAGCAGAATGAGTCGTCAGACGCTTTGCAGAACCTCCATTGGCCGACATGATAAAAATATCGCTGTTTCCATAGCGGTTGCTTGAGAATGCGATTTGCTTTCCATCCGGCGACCACACCGGATTTTCTTCATAAGAATCCTGAGTAGTCAATTGAACAGCTTCCCCTCCTTTTGTACTAACTTTATAAATATCACCTTTGTAACAAAATACTATTTCCTGACCATTAGGAGAAATACGCACATCACGCATCCATAGCGGAGTAGTAGCAAAACCTGCCACACCGCTTGCCCCCAATGCAAGACAGACTAACAATTTCTTCATATAATTCTTTGATTAATTGACAGACAAAGATAATGATTCTACCTTAGCCACGAAAAAAAGTGAAAAATTATTTGGAGCATATAATACAAAACATTTATCTTTGCAACGCTTTCTAAGGAAAGTGAATTTAATGTTTGGACTATGGTGTAATGGTAGCACAACAGGTTTTGGTTCTGTTTGTCCAGGTTCGAATCCTGGTAGTCCAACGCTGAAAGCTCTGAAATTTTTTTTCAGAGCTTTTCTTTTTATATACTCTGTGCTATTTATTCTCCCCACAGCATCTCCGATTCATTTCAACTCTCTACTATCCAGATTTTACAACTTCACTGTGTAGATTCTTTCACCTATTCTGTAGAAAAACTCTACAATACTTTTCCTGTATACCTTGTTAAAACCCATTAAAACCCCTATTCCCGTTTGGCCTGAAATTTGAACTATTGTTTTATACTAAAGATAAAACATTATGAAGACAATTTTCAGAATCAAGATTTTGCTTGCTATACTGATTAGTCTCTGCTATCAGCCATTGCTTGCACAGAACAAGGAAATCAAAGGAATTGTAACTTCCGCAGAAGACGGTGAGCCGCTTATCGGTGCTACAATCTCTGTAAAAGGTAACGAAGCACAAGGTGTAGTAACCGACATTGAAGGGAAATATATACTTCAAATCCCGAATTCGGACTGTACACTGGTAGTTGCATACCTAGGAATGAAAACTCAAGAACTGAAAGCCCCCAGCAGCGGCATATTAAACATCAGCCTGGAAGCTGAATCCATGAATTTGGACGAAGTGGTAGTAACCGGATACGGGAACTTCTCCAAATCCTCCTTTACCGGTTCGGCAAATACACTCCGCGCAGATATGATGAAGAACGTTCCTGTAATGACCGTGGAACAAAAGCTGCAAGGTATGACTACCGGTGTCAATATTACCAGCAGTTCCGGACAACCGGGTGCCAATCAAAGTATCCGTATCCGTGGTATGGGTTCTTTCAATGCTTCACAAGAACCTTTATTTGTAATCGACGGAGTTCCTGTAACATCAGGTAGCCTCAGTACTGGAGGGGCTGATGCAGCTTATATGAATAACTCCAAAACCAATATCATGAGTACACTGAACCCGTCGGATATTGAAAATATTACCGTCATCAAGGATGCAGCGGCAGCTTCACTCTACGGTTCACGAGCAGCCAATGGAGTAATTCTTATCACTACCAAACAGGGAAAAGCAGGACGAACTCAAGTTTCACTGAACATTGCCGGAGGTTTTTCGGATGCTGCTGTCGACTTCAGACCGACTTTAAGCGGTGACCAGCGATACGAACTGCTGTACGAAGGCTTGTACAACTATGCACTCGACAAACAAATGAAATCGCCTTCGGAATATGCCGGACAGGAAATAGGCAAATACGCTTATGTTCCTGAACTGGGATATACCGACTGGAGGAAAGAACTGCTCCGCACAGCCATACATCAAAATTACGAAGCTTCTGTTTCGGGAGGAAACGAACGCACTACTTTCTATGCTTCATTAGGTTATAACAGTCAGGAAGGGTTGGCAAAAAATTCCAGCCTCGACCGCTATTCAGCACGATTGAATATGTCGCAGAAAGTAGGAAAATACGGAGAAGTAGGAGCTAACGTAATGTTTACTCAGATGAATCAGGAAATGAACGAAGAACGAGGTTCTTCCATCAATCCATTCCTTGATGTAGCCATGCTCATGAACCCCTCCATGACTGTAAGAGACAAAGACGGGAATTATGTAGGAGCTTATCCCGGCACAACATTGAATCCTTTACGGGATATCCTTACCGACTATAACCGTACACGCATGACCCGTATGTTTTCTACAGGTTATGCCAGCATCGAACCCCTCAAAGGACTGAAACTAAAAGAAACTTTAAGTTACGACTATACCATTCAGAAGGATTCACGATACTTCAACCCACTGAGTGCCGCCGGCCCTAAAAGCGGAAGCGATGCACAGACTTCCAAAGGATTTATTGAATACGGAAAACTGATTTCTTCTACTTCGCTGAACTATGTACACACGTTCAACTATAAACATCATCTGGATGTACTGGCAGCATACGAAATAGAAAGTTATCAGACAGATAAAGCTTCGGGAGAGCGTTCTCGCCTTCCGTCGAACAGCAATCTGGTAGAACCGGACAATGCTTCTGTATTGAACAGCTTTATTTCGTCTACCCAGGCATACAGAATGCTATCGTATCTCTCTCGTCTGAATTACGATTACGACGACCGTTATTACATTGCCGGAAGTTTCCGTCGGGACGGAAGCTCACGTTTGTCACCCAAAAACCGTTGGGGCAATTTCTGGTCTGTATCCGGTATGTGGCATTTAAGCAACGAATCGTTTATGAAACCAATCAAACACATTCTAAGTGATGTGAAAATCAGAGCTTCTTATGGTGTAAACGGAAATCAACCCGGTTCTTTATACGGATACATGGGATTATACACCTACGGCCAAAGTTATATGGGTGGATTTGGTTCTTATGAATCGTCGCTGGCTAATCCGAATCTGAAATGGGAAAAGAACTACAATCTGAATATCGGACTGGATTTAGCCTTCCTTAGCCGTATTTTCCTGAGCATAGAATATTATAACCGAGATACCAAAGACTTGCTTTACAGTCTTCCTATCAGTGCCACAACCGGATTTACCAATTATCTGAGTAATGTAGGGCAACTGAATAACAAAGGAGTAGAGCTTGAACTGCGTACCATCAACTTTGCAACTCCACATTTCAACTGGAGTACCGTCCTTAATTTAAGCCATAACTCGAACAAGATTATTTCCTTGAACGGCCAATTGGAACAATCTATCGAAGGTACCTGGTTCATACACAAGGTAGGATTGCCATATCACACATTTTATGTGAAAGAGTTTGCCGGTGTAGATCCTCAAAACGGAGATGCACTCTATTACACCAATACTCTGAATAAAGACGGTTCTTACAGCAGAGAAATCACCAACGATATCAGCAAGGCACAGGCTATCCCATACAAGTCTGTGAATCCTAAGATATCAGGTGGTCTGACCAACATATTAAATTATAAGCAACTGGATTTAAGTTTTACACTTACTTATTCACTAGGAGGATATTCGTTCGACAAACTGGGAACTTACATTGAAAACGGAACAACCAACATATACACTTCGAAGTATAATCTTCCTGCTTATGCTATGGACCGTTGGCAGAAACCCGGCGACCAGACAGATGTTCCCCGCTTTGTTTACAACCAGTCGGCAAGCGACAACAATTCCTCACGCTATATCCACAGCACCGACCATTTGCGTCTCAAGAACCTGACTTTGGGATATACTCTACCTCGAGAGTGGACCAGAAAAGTAATGGTAAATAAAGCCCGTTTCTATTTCTCGGGAAGCAACCTGCTGACCTGGGCAAAATGGAAACAATACGATCCGGAAACTCCTGTCAACGGAGAGGTATTCTGTGAGGCACCTCCCATGCGTACTTTTAGCTTTGGTGTACAACTGACTTTCTAAACTCTATTTTAATACTGAATGTTATGAAAAAATTTTATACTTATATACTCATTCTGATGACTCTCGGAAGTTCCTCTTGCTCCGAGAGTTGGCTCGACTTAGACCCGTCGACTTCTATCCAAACTCCGGAGGCTATCCGGACATTGGAGGATGCACAAAGTGCCTTAAACGGAATTTATCGTCTGGCTTCTGCCCACAGCTACTATGGGGATAACTACCTGTATTATGGAGATTGCAGGGCAGAAGATGTACAGGCCCGCGAAAGCAAAGGAGCCGGACGACGTGTATCTCCTTATTATGAATACAATGTACTGGCAAGTGATAACTTCAACATTACCCTGGTATGGAATCAGGCTTACAAAGTAATACGCCAGACCAATAATCTATTGTATTATATCGAACAGGGAAATGTAAAGACCAGTGATACCCAATCGTTAAACCGTATCAAATCGGAAGCATTGGCCATGCGCGGACTGGCTTTATACGACCTGACACGTCTTTTCGGTATGCCTTACAGTTACGATAACGGCGCTTCGCTTGGAGTACCTATCGAAACGACTATCACCGACCAGACTCATCAGCCAAAGCGGAATACAGTAGCAGAATGTTATAAACAAGTGATTGAAGACCTCAGCAACTCATTGTCCGGATTGAGCACAGAAAAAGCAGACGGATTCTTAAATTACTGGGCCGTACAAGGTCTGCTCTCCAGAGTATATCTGAATAAAGGAGATAACGAATCCGCTTATACAGCTGCTACCGATGTTATTGAAAACAGCAAACAACTTTATCAACTATACTCGTACGAAGAGTATCCTAATGTATGGGGCAAAGACTTCCAGTCGGAATCATTATTCGAATTTTATTTTTCACTCACAGAACCTTCCGGCGGATCGGGAGGAGAAGGTGCTCCCATGGTGTATGCCAACGAAGCCAAAGTAGACTGGAACAATCTGATACTGACAAAAGCTTATCTGGATTTACTGAACGAAGATCCGAATGACATCCGGCACTGTCTGACACAAGCTTCCGTCATTTCCAACAATGAAGGTCTTCCTGAAGCTGCCCGTTCGGAAAAAGTCTATCTGACTAAATACCCGGGAAAAAGCGGCGACCCAAGAGACAATAACCTCTGTATTGTACGCTTATCCGAAATCTATCTGAATGCAGCAGAAGCAGGTTTCAAGCTGGGTGGAGATAAATCCTCCAAAGGCAGAGAGTATCTTAACGAAATCGTAAGCCGTCGCACCAATCCGGCAAAGACTGTAGAAGCAGCAGAATTTACATTGGAAAGAATCTTGAAAGAACGACGCAAAGAACTGGTAGGAGAGGGGTTGGCTCTTTACGACTATACCCGAAATAAACTGACCATCAAGCGGGAAGGCGGATGGCATCTGAACACAATCAAGGATGCACAAGCCAACAGTATTGCTCCCAACGATTTGCGTCTGGCATTACCTATTCCACAAACGGAAATAGATGCAAACCCTAATATGCAGCAGAATCCACGATAAGATATTGTTGAAAGGTGATGACTGTATAATAAAGTTTTCATTCAGGGCCGGCTTCGGATATGAAGTCGGCTTTTTTTATGCCATACAAGAAGAGAAATAAATTGCAATCTACTTGTATGCAAAATAAAGAAGAGCAGATAGCTGTAGCTTCATCTGCTGCCATAAGCAACAAAGTGTAATCCGCGCCGTCGGCTGTACGGCCAGCGACGCGGATTACAAAACCAACGACGACGATTGTACATCCGACGTCGTCGATTATAGAAAAAGACAAGTATAACAAACAATTTTTACTGGAGCAGACAAAGGCTTTTACTCCAAAAACATACCTCTTTTTCTTTCTATAAGCAGATTACTTTACATTCTCATCAACCCATACATGAGTAATTTCCACTACATACATTTTATGGAAATTACCATGTCCTTCACCATACCAGCGATCTATCAGTTCCTTATCGAAAAACAGTTCAGGCTTAATCATATCGGCATACAGCTTTTTACATTCAAAGACAAGACGAGCCTGTTCGAATGTTACATTGCCTTCTTCTGTAATATAAGGTTTCAATCCGGTTGCTGCTACCTTATCCACATTTCTTCCCGACTGAAATCCACAAACCTTGTGAATATCTTTGTGTTCTTCTCCCAAGAAGGACAAAGTCAGCGTATCCTGCTGTTCTATAAATTCATAAGTATAACGCTCCGGACGGATAAAAACAAAAGCTACCGGCTTGTTCCATAACCATCCTGTACCACCCCAGCTTGCTGTCATGGTATTAAACTTCTCTGGTGTTCCGGCTGTAACCAGCATCCACTCTTTTCCTATTGTCTGAAACAGATTATCTGTCAGTTCCGTTGCTTTTATTTCTTTCATATCTTCAGTATTTGTGATAAAAACTAACTTACAAAAGTAAGAAAAATAACGTATCTTTGCCTTGTAAATAGAAAGGTATAATCAAAAAAAGAAAGGACTTGACTGTGGCAAAAGATACTGATGTTGTATTGACTCCTATGATGAAACAATACTTCGACCTGAAAGCCAAGCATCCGGATGCAATCATGTTGTTCCGGTGTGGTGACTTTTACGAAACTTACTCGGAAGATGCTGTGGCAGCTGCCGATATCTTAGGAATCACACTGACTAAACGTGCCAACGGACAAAGCAAAACAGTGGAAATGGCAGGATTTCCACATCATGCACTCGATACATATTTACCCAAACTGATTCGTGCCGGAAGAAGAGTAGCCATCTGCGACCAGCTGGAAGATCCGAAAACCACCAAGAAACTGGTGAAAAGAGGTATTACCGAACTGGTTACACCGGGAGTAGCCATCAGCGACAATGTCTTGTCGTACAAGGAGAACAACTTCCTTGCAGCTGTACACTTCGGAAAAACCGCATGTGGAGTAGCATTTCTTGATATCTCCACCGGAGAGTTCATGACAGCCGAAGGTCCTACTGATTATATAGACAAACTTCTGAATAATTTCGGCCCGAAAGAGGTTTTGTTCGAACGGGGTAAAAAACCAATGTTCGAAGGAAATTTCGGCAACAAATTCTTCACATTCGAACTGGATGACTGGATTTTTACAGAAACTTCCGCCCGCGAAAAACTGTTGAAGCACTTCGAAACCAAGAATCTGAAGGGATTTGGAGTAGAACAGTTGAAAAACGGTATCATCGCTTCGGGAGCAATTCTCCAGTATCTGGATATGACACAGCATTACCAGATAGGACATATCACTTCACTTTCCAGAATAGAAGAAGATTCTTATGTACGTCTGGATAAGTTTACAGTACGCAGTCTGGAACTGATTGGAAGTATGAACGAAGGAGGTACGAGCTTGCTCGATGTCATCGACCATACCATCAGCCCTATGGGAGCACGTATGCTGAAACGATGGATTGTATTCCCCCTGAAAGATGTAAAACCTATCAACGAACGGTTGGATGTGGTAGAATATTTCTTCCGCGAACCGGAGTTCAAGGATTTTATTGAAGAAAAAATGCATCTGATAGGCGACTTGGAACGTATCATTTCGAAAGCCGCAGTAGGACGTATTTCTCCACGTGAAGTGGTACAGCTTAAGATTGCACTCCAAGCCATAGAGCCGATAAAAAATGCCTGTCTGAATGCGGATAACGAAAGCCTTCGTCGCATTGGAGAGCATCTGAATCTGTGTACTTCCATCCGCGACCGGATTGCCAAAGAAATAAAGAACGATCCGCCTTTACTGATTAACAAAGGAGGCGTTATTGCAGACGGAGTAGACGAGGAGTTGGACGAATTGCGCCGCATCTCTTATTCCGGAAAGGACTATTTGCTTCAGATACAGCAACGGGAAATAGAACAGACAGGTATTCCCAGCTTGAAAATAGCGTACAACAATGTATTCGGTTATTACATAGAGGTACGTAACACTCATAAAGACAAGGTCCCTGCAGAATGGATTCGTAAGCAGACTTTGGTGAATGCCGAGCGTTACATTACCCAGGAACTGAAGGAGTACGAAGAAAAAATATTAGGAGCGGAAGATAAAATACTAATCCTTGAAAACCGCCTCTATACAGATCTGGTCATGGCATTGGCCGAGTTTGTTCCAGCCATCCAGATTAATGCTAATCAGATAGCACGGTTGGACTGTCTGCTTTCGTTTGCCAGTGTGGCAAAAGCTAACAAATATATCCGTCCGGTAGTAGCCGATGACGATATATTGGATATTCATCAAGGAAGACATCCGGTAATCGAGAAACAATTGCCTTTAGGAGAGAAATACATTGCCAACGATGTATATCTTGACACAGAAGAGCAGCAGATAATCATTATTACGGGTCCGAATATGGCCGGTAAATCGGCTTTACTCCGACAGACGGCCCTGATTACATTAATGGCACAGATTGGCTGCTTTGTTCCTGCGGAAAGTGCTCACATCGGACTGGTCGACAAAATCTTCACCCGTGTAGGGGCCAGCGACAATATCTCGGTGGGAGAGTCTACTTTCATGGTAGAGATGAACGAAGCTGCGGATATTCTCAACAATCTGTCGCCACGTAGTCTGGTGCTTTTCGACGAATTGGGTCGCGGTACCTCTACTTACGACGGTATTTCCATCGCCTGGGCCATCGTAGAGCATATACACGAGCATAAGAAAGCACGTGCCCGTACACTTTTTGCTACTCACTATCACGAGTTGAACGATATGGAGCAAAGTTTCAAGCGTATCAAAAACTACAACGTATCTGTCAAGGAGGTAGACAACAGAGTAATTTTCTTACGTAAGTTGGAAAGAGGAGGTAGCGAGCATTCTTTTGGTATCCATGTAGCCAAAATGGCCGGAATGCCAAAATCGATTGTCAAACGTGCCGATGAAATTCTTCACCAGCTTGAAACAGAGAACCGTCAGGAAGGAATACAGTCAGGCAAGCCGAAAATGGAAGTAAAAAAGACACATTCCGACGGGGTACAGCTTAGCTTCTTCCAATTGGACGACCCGGTACTCTGTCAGATACGCGACGAGATACTCCATTTGGATGTAAATAATCTGACACCACTCGAAGCACTGAATAAACTGAATGATATAAAGAAAATCGTCAAGGGGAAATAATTCTTCCCTTGACGATTTTCTTTATCATTCAGCTTCAACCCAAATTCCTTTTAAATTCCATATTTTAATCAATCTATTTAATGATTTTAGGAAAGCCGTATAATCTTTTTTATCAGGTAAAGTCCAACCTGTTTCTGCATAAGCAGCTATACGAGGAAAAATTAAATGATACATTCGCTCATTTTGCATAATCTCCTCTCCCCACATTTGACATCCTAATCCAAGTATCTTTTTTTCATATTCACGAGGAAGACCTTCAGGTATTGGATTAAAGTTATAAGCTTGATTCAAAGATATTTTCTTATAATCATAATCTAAATAAGTTTTTGAATGATAAGAATTAACAATATCATATCCCTGTCTGACCGTTTTCTCTATTAAATCAATATCTCCTTTCCAAAATTGCACAATAGTTCCCTCTGCTAATTTTTGTGTAGCAACGGCATCTTCCAACAAATTATATTCATGTATTTTATTACCCATGATGTCGTTCCATCCCATCATTCTACGCCCTTTCTGCTTCAATAAATAAGAAATGTTATTTGTGAAGAGTATTTGCAAATCAGCATGAGTAGCAATACCATTCTGCTTCATATATGCTTGCACAGAATCTGAAGCTTTCCACTGATCATATTTTACCTCATCACCACCTATATGAATAATATTTGAGGGAAATAAAGCTATTAACTCATCCAATACATCTTCTACAAATTCTTGTACTTGTGGAGAGGTAATATTCATAACTTCATACTGTACCCCAAAAGAACAAGGAACTTTGATAGGAATCCCTGTAGTACCTAACCACGGATAAGCTGCTATAGCAGCACTCTCATGCCCTGGCATTTCAAACTCAGGAACAACTAAAATATGACGTTGAGCAGCATAATCAATAATCTCTTTTATCTCTTGTTGAGTATAATACCCACCATGTCTCTTTCCATCAAATGTAGTACCTCTATAACCTCCTATTTGAGTTGAATCACGCCAAGAAGCTACTTCTGTTAATCTTGGATACTTTTTTATTTCAATACGCCAACCTTGATCGTCTGTCAAATGCCAATGAAATATATTCATTTTTAGCCTTGCCATTTCATCTAGTAAATCCAATACTACTTTTTTCCCTTTAAAAGCACGAGCCTCATCCAACATAAAAGCTCTCCAAGAAAAAGCAGGATAGTCGTGTATACAAACTTCAGGTACAACATAGTTTCCCTTTTCTTCTACAACTAACTGACGTAATGTTTGAATACCATAAAATATGCCAGTTGGTGCTATCGCCATTATTTGTATTTTATGATTGTTTACTTTAAGTTGATACCCTTCTTTAGAAGAGATATTTAATGTTGTATCTAAAACCAACTCAATATCACCATCTTTTTTTACAACTTTTGAAGAAACTTTAAAATCCTCCTTAAAATAAGTCTGTAATAAAAGAAGTTCATTTGATAAATTTCCTTTGTAAGAAATAGCAATATGTTTATTCAAAACAAAATTACCATTATCTACTTTCATTTGTTGGACAGCAGGAATAATACGTACTACTTGACTTGCCTTCAAGAAACCTCCCAAAAAACCAAAACAAATAATGATCAGATATTTTACTTGCTTACACATATATCAAATGTTTTTAATTACTCAATGAATAAGGTTTACCACTCACTTCATATTCCTGTTTATTAGGCTTATTACTCATTATAAATCGTAATTCTCCCCCTTTCATAATATCCTGATGAGTTAAGTAAGCTTTATGATAAGGGATTCCATTTAATAAAACTTCCTTGACATATAAATTCTTAGATGATAAATGATCTGCTTTAATAGAGAAGTCATTACCATTCTCTAAATGAATAACTACTTCTTTCACAGCAGGAGTTCCCAATACATATTGATCGGTTCCTGGACAAACAGGATAAAAGCCCATTGATGAAAACACGTACCAAGCAGACATCTGTCCACAGTCATCATTACCACATAAGCCATTTATAGCATTTTTATACATCTTACAACGTATTTCATGAATGCGTTCTGCTGTTTTCCAAGGCTGAGATGTCCACATATACAAATATGGAATATGGTGGCTTGGTTCATTTCCATGCACATAACCTCCTATTATTCCTTCTGCTGTAACATCCTCTGTATGCTCATAAGCAGATGAAGACAGTTTCTGAGTAAATAGATTATCTAATTTTTCTATAAATTTTTTATCTCCTCCCATACATTTTATCAATCCATTCACATCATGAGGAACAAAAAAAGAATAGTTCTGGGAATTTCCCTCTATAAATCCTTGTCCATGAGTTTTATATAAATCAAAAGAATCCATCCAACTTCCATCAGATTTACGCGGACAAACATATTCCAATTTAGGATGGAACAAATTACGGTAATTCAAGGCACGCTTTTTATAAATTTCAGCTATAGATACTTCTCCCATTTTTTCTGCTAACTGATAAATATTCCAATCATCATAAGCATACTCTAAAGTAATAGAAGCAGCACTTTGATTTTCATCCAAAGGTACATAACCTAATTTTTTATAAGATGCAATGCCATCATAATACAATAAATTGGAACTACTCTCCATTGCTTCTAAAGCTAATCTTGAGTCCAAAGAAATACCCTTCGCAATGCCATCGGATAAAAGAGAAACCCCATGATAGCCAATCATACACCAGTTTTCATTCCCCATATGAGACCATACAGGAAGAACTTTGTGCACACTTTGTTGATAATGATTTAATAATGAAAATAACATTTCACGGCTTCGCTTTCTTTCTATTATATTAAACAAAGGATGAAGCGCACGAAAAGTATCCCACAATGAAAATACTGTATAATTTGTAAAATCTTTTACTTGATGAATATTCCCGTCTATACCTCGATAAGTACCATCCACATCCATATATAAAGATGGATTTATCATCGTATGATAAAGAGGGATATTCAGTAAATGTCCCTAGAAAATACAATGGCATATGAAGATGACAAAGTATCATCACTTCATATGCCATTTTTATTGTCATTTTTCTGTATTTATCATATATTCTTACTCAACAGGACATGACGTTCCGGAAGAGGTCTGATGACCTCTTCTGATTCTGTCAGTAAAATCATGTCATGCCGCTTTGACTGCTCTGTTTCTGATCTTGTCTATCATCAGTACGGCATTTGCTGTATGTATTCCGAAGAAAATCCATAGGATTTCCGTCTTTCTCTTCCGTGCCTTTATCCTTGCGAGCGAGTAATGTTGCTTTTGAGTGCCGAAGCTTCCTTCAAGCCGGGTGGCCCTTTCTTTGGAGAGTTCACTTCTGAGAACCTTTCTCAAGGATTCATCCCTGGCCTCCCTTCCCTTGCGTACAAAGGAGGTGGATATTCCATATTTTGTACAGAACTTTCTGTTTGCATTATTGGCGTATATGGAATCGGCAGCCATGCATCTTACTCTTGCATTCATGAGCTTCTGCTGCATGCGGATGCAGTCCTTCAGGCGTATACCTTCATTGAAAGCCTTGAAAGAGAGGTGTTCGATGAACGATATACCGTCTATCTGTATGTTGTTTACCTTTGCACCGAACTCGACAGATTTTATTTCCTTGCCTCTTACAATAGGGCGTACATAATGACGGTCAATGCTGACAATACGGTCCCTGACCTTCCTGCTTTCAAACAAATCCTTTTCCTGTACAAGAACCTTTCTGATGATGGAAAGACGTTTCTGGTAATCCT